>JAYUPV010000082.1:0-7815 GCA_043759865.1 Alphaproteobacteria bacterium
ACAGGGGCGACAGGGCTGCGTTTGCGACCACCTTGCCTTTTTGCGCGTGGAACAGCCGCAGCAGCCCGATTTCGCGCAGGTTGAGGTCGATTGATTCCGCGCCGCGCTCGCCCGCGAGTTTCGAGGGGAACACGCGCAGGTCGCCGAAATCAAAATATTCGCCGAGCGCCGCCGGGTTCGCGTGGGCGAGGATGCCACGCGCTACTTTGTTGACAAGTGCGGTGATGCTGCCGAGGTCATAGGGCTTGACGATATATTCGGTCGCACCCGCATCCATGCCTTCCTTCACATCGGCATCGTTCGATTTCGAGGTGATGAGCAGGATGGGGATGGCCGCATCTTCCGCGCGGATCTGGCGGCAGACCTCGATGCCGGAAATATCTTCCAGCAAAATATCGAGGCAGGCGATATCGGGGCGGTGCGCGCGGAATTTTTCGAGCCCGTCCTTGCCGGTCAGTGCCCGCATGGTTTCGAATCCCTCTTTTTCCAGCAGGTGGGAAAAGAGCTTGAGCAGTTCGGGGTTGTTTTCGACGGCGAGAACCTTCATGCCCATGATGATGACAAAAGCAGAGGCGATGGTCGAGGTGAAAGAAATAGGGTCTTGTTTTTATTGAGGTGCGGTGCAGCAAAGCTGCTGTGAACACGGGATAAACTATTTTATGTAAATTAAATATCCAAGAGAGAGTATCGCTTTTCCATAGGCAAGTTTACCAGAATCCGGCTATAGTCGCCGAAATCAAGGCGCGACTCAAAAAAATCCGGTGTGAAAAAAAACATGACACAGCCTCTTCGCAAATACGGCTCGTCCGAGCCAAGCCTCTCCGATATCAGCAAGGATTGTTTTACGGCGATGCAGTCGCCTGCCTCGCTTGCGCTGACGGTGCAGTATCATATCGAGGAGAAGGCCGCGATACGCAAGATACTCGGGCAAAGCGGCATCGACCATTTCATCGCCATCGGCTCGGGTGACTTGCGCTATATCGATGTGGCACTTGATTTCGGCAAGACCTATACGGCGATCGAGCCGAGCTTCAAGGACGAGCTGACCACGTGGGAAATCGAAAGCCTACGCGAAAAATCGGCCGTGAACGTTATCGCCAAGGGCCTTGAGGAAGTGACGCCGCAGGAGCTGCCCGAAGGCCGCCGCTTGTTCTTCTTCCTGTTCAACGTTTTCCCTTATATAGACGACGCGCTGGCTCTGCAGCGCAAGCTGGCGCGGCCGGGCGATATCGTGGTCGTTTCCGGCTGGAACAACGACAGCTTCGAGGCGCGCAGGCTGCAGGATATTTATTACGACCATCTCGGGCGCGAATTCCGCTGTAACCTGACCGAAGGCATCACCAACGGCTATCTCGACGGGCTGCAGCGCGATTCAGAAGGCTTTGCCGAGACATCAAGCCGCGTCAAGGGACGCACCACCGACATTTTGACGCTGAAGGTGAAATAATGCGCTATTTGCTGCATGACGTTTTCACCGATACCTGCCGCAAAACGCCCGATGCCGTCGCTGTCGCGATGGAGGGCGGCCGCAGCGTGACTTATGCCGCTCTGAACGATTTATCCAACCGCTTCGCCAATACCTTCGCGCCGCTGAAAGGTGCTGTCACAGCTAAACCCTTTATCGGCGTCATGGCGCCGGTGCATATAGAGAGCATCGCGGCGGTGCTGGGCGCGCTCAAAATCGGTTGCGCCTATGTGCCGCTCGACGAATATTCGCCAACCGAACGGCTTGAGAAGATTGTCAACAACACGCAGCTTGATGTGCTTTGCATCGACAGCCACCTCTATCGCCAGCACGAAGCGCTGTTCGCCAATGCGAACATTAAAAAAGTCATTCTGCTGAACGCCGATGTTGCTGTGGCTGCCACGCCGAAAACTGTGCAATTCGCAGCTATCCTGACTGCCGCGACCGCCGAGCCGCCTGAGTTAAACCAGGTCTGCGATGATCTTGCCTATATCCTGCATTCGTCAGGTTCGACAGGCGTGCCGAAGGGCATCATGTTGACGCATCGCAACGCGCGCACTTTTACGGACTGGATGCAAAAAGAATTCAAACTCACGCCTGCCGATGTCATCGCCTCCCGCGCGCCGTTCAAGTTCGACTTGTCGGTATTTGATATCTTCAACACTTTCCTTGCCGGCGCGCGCCTTGTTTGTTTTGACTGGAACAGGGAGAGGGAAGGCGAGGCAAAACACGCCGATTACGTGTCGCTGCTGCAAAACGAAGGCGTGACCATGCTTTACACCACGCCCTCCACCTTTATTTCTCTGCTGAATCGCGGCGGACTTGCCGGGGCGAATTTGAAACTCCGCACCGTCATGTATGCAGGCGAGCCGTTCCCTCCCGCGCAGCTGAAAAAAGTGATGGAGGCATTGCCGGGTGTCGGTGTTGCCAATATCTACGGCCCGACCGAAACCAATATCATTACCTACTACTGGTTGCCCGAAGCACCGCAGAACGACGATTCCATTCCGCTTGGCGCGGTGGTGGAAGACACCGAAATTCTGGTTGTGTCAGAAGACCGCACGCGCATTTGCGGCAAGGGCGAGCTGGGCGAGCTTTGGTGCCGTGGCGGCACGGTCACGCTCGGCTATCTCGGCATGGACGACAAGACGCGCGACAGCCTTGTGAAAAGCCCGTTCCACCCGTATCCCGCTTATTTCTGGCGCACGGGCGATTTCGGCTTCCGCGATGAAAACAACGTGCTGCACTATCGCGGCCGCCGTGACCATATGGTCAAGGTCAAAGGGTTCCGCATCGAGCTTGGCGAAATCGAAAACGCCTTGTCTCAACATCCCGCGCTTGATGAATTTGCGGTGGTGGCAGTTGCGGACGAAAAATACGGCAACCGCCTTTACTGCCATTTCTCCACCTTGAAAGGCGTAGAGGCGAACGAAGCGGAATTGCGTCATTTCCTTGGCGCGAAAGTGCCGGAATATATGGTGCCGTTCGCGTTCGACAAATGGCAGGCGCTGCCGAAAACCTCGTCGGGCAAGGTCGATCGCGTAGTGTTGGCTGAAAAATCGACAGGGGAAAAACTCAAAAAAGCCGGTTGAGGCTTTCGAACAGGTCGGTGAAGCGCGGGTCTTCCGCAGCCTCGAAACGGCCGGGATACAGGCGGGCAAGGCAGCCTGCGAAAACAGGGTCGGTGTTTTTCAGCGCGTCGGGAATTTTGTAGGACGCAACGAAAACCGGATCCATGCGGTCGAGCAGCCGCAGATAGATATCAAAACACCCCTCGCGCCCCGTCAGGTGACGGCGGAACAAAGGCGAAAAAGCGCCAAGCGGCGGCGGTGTTTCAACAGGAGGGTCAATCCCTTGGGATTTGACGATACGGTCATAGTAAGGAACTTCCCCGTCGTAGTCGGTATTGAACGGCTTCGCATCACTTTGCCATGCGCGCATGGTGTCGGCGTAGGGAATGCCCGCATATTCGGCAATCGCCCGCATTGCCGCATCGGGCGCGCTGCGGAACATGGTGCTGTCCATGACAAATGCGCCGCTGGTGTGCGTGAAGTGCTGGTACAGTGCCTCCCAGCCGGTAATGCGGCAGGCGAAAATGCGCTCCAGCACCTTTTCGAATCCCGTAAAATCGGGGGCGGGGGTGGTCAGGTATTGCTTGGTCGCGTCCCAGTCGCCGTCGCCAAGCGACGCCGCGAAATTGTCAAGACTCCGGTAGCCTGCGTCTATCGCCACCTGCTCTGGCGCATGCAGCAGAACGGGAACGCGCATCGCGTTTTCGCGGTGGATTTTCTGGTCGCGGGTGAAAAGCGCGCGGTAAAGATACTCGTGCTCCGAAAAATCCGCACCCTCGGACAGCTTTTCCTTCAGCGCGCTCCAGCCGGTAAAGCCCTTGCCGCGCGCATATTCGTCCATGGTGAGCGGCTCGAGCGCGACCTGGTCACCGGTGTAATGCCGCACCATCATTTTCAAAAGGGAATGCAGGGTCAGAAGCGGATTGCGGACGAGAAAAATATGCCGGTCGCACAAATTGCGCCATCTTTCCCACGCGTCGCCGGGCGGGATGTAGTCGGCCACGTTCTTGACCAGCACGGTCATGGGGCCGAAAGTTTTGTCGTCGGCGTCGATGCGGGACAGGATGTATTCGTAGGTCTTTTCCTCCCGCGCTGCCTCGTCATACAGGGCGAAGGGGTCGTTGACCTGCAAATGCACGCCGGGGCTCATCAGCAGGGCGCGCTCGAGGGCGGTCGAGCTGGAGCGCGCGGGCGCGAGCAGCGAAATCATGCGCAGTTCGCCCGCCGCCACGCGCTGCGCGAGTTCCCGATACGCCGATTTCACTTTATTCACCATCTTTAAACCTTAGCACAGGAAGGCATATCATGAATACCGAAGATCAGATGATCGAAGCCAACGAAAAAGAAAACCGCCGCGCCCTCATCCGGCAGATGTTTAAGCGTATGAAGCAGTACAACGTCTCCGCCCTTGAAATCAAGGGGCGTCAGATACGGGTCGGTGAAAAACATTGGGTGACCGATTTCGCGTCCTGCAACTATCTCGGCTTCGACCTCGATCCCGCCATCAAGCTGAATGTAGATGACGAAATCGCCCGCTGGGGCGTGCATCCCAGCTGGTGCCGCCTTGTCGCGTCGCCGCAGATTTACACCGACCTCGAAGACCGTCTGGCGAAACTGGTCGGCACCGAAGCGACCCTGATTTTGCCGACCGTGACGCTGATTTCCATTGGCGTCATTCCCGCGCTGATGGGCAAAACGGGCGTGATGTTCCTCGATAAATCCGGCCATGAAACCATGTATGAAGGCTGCAAAATCGCCCGTGATTCCGGCGCGACGCTCAAGAGCTTCAAGCAGGGAGATTTCGCGACCCTCGAAAAACAACTGCAGGAACACAAAGACAACCCACGCAAAATGATATTGATCGACGGCGTTTACAGCATGACCGGCGACTATGCGGACATCAAATCGTTGCAGGCACTGGCTGTGAAATACGGCGCGATACTGTATATCGACGACGCGCACGGCTTCGGCGTTGTCGGCGAAAAGCCCGATGCAAATTGCCCCTTCGGCTACAAGGGCAACGGCATCGTGAAACACGCGGGCTGCGATTACGAGAACATCCTCTATGTCGGCGGCTGCTCGAAAGCCTATTCATCGCTTGCGGCCTTCATCGCCTGCTCGAAGAAAATGAAAACCTTCCTGCAAGCGTTCTCGACCCCCTACGACCTTTCGGGCCCGTGCCCCACGGCATCGCTCGCGACGCTGTGGAAAGGTCTTGATGTGAACGAGGAACGCGGCGATGCGTACCGCAAGAAACTCTGGACACTCACAGATCGTGGTATTCAGGGCCTGCGCCAGCTCGGCTTTACGGTCGTGAACACGTCCGGTTTCCCCATTGTGTCCGTCAAGATCGGCGACACTGAAAAACTCATCGAAACCGCGAACTACATGTTCGATGCGGGCGTGATGGCGACCATCTGCCCTTATCCGATGGTGGCGCCGGGCGAGGAAGTTCACCGCCTCACTTTCACCGCCGCGAACACCGATGAAGACGTTGCCAAACTGCTCGCGACTTTTGCCGAAATCAAGAAGATGGCGGCCGAGCAGGTCCTGAAGATGGCGGGATAATAAAACATTACATAAGTCACCGCGCAAAAGGCTGTTTTCATGCAGCTTTTTGCGCGGTTTTTCATTCGTGCATTGTTAAGTTTCCCTCCATAAACTGAAAACCTTGGCAACCGGCAAGCACCGCTATTCACAGAATGAACCACGGAATAGGCCGTTTTTAAACTGTGCTGCAGCCGTAACCGTGCTTTAATATCGTGTGCAGGTTTTATTTTCTGCGGCGGTTTTTTTTAGGGGGATATCATGGCTGTTGTTAACGGTACCGGCAGTGCGGACACGCTCTTTGGCACTCAAGTTGACGACGAGCTGAACGGCCTCGGCGGAGGCGACTGGCTGCAGGCACTCAGCGGCAACGACACCCTCGATGGCGGTCTGGGCAGCGACGCGCTCTGGGCGGGCAATGAATCATTCGATGCCGACACCATGACCGGCGGCAAGGGCGGCGACACCTATCACATTTCGAGCGCTGGCGATGTCGTGATCGAGTTTGCCGCCGAAGGCACCGACCGCGTGCACTCCTACATCAATATCGATTTTTCCGCCGACCCGATGTACGACAATATCGAGAACTTGCGCCTTGTCGGCTTTACGCTCGGTCTTAACGGCACCGGCAACGTGCTCGACAACACGATCGAGGGCGGCCGAGGGGTAAACATCCTGACCGGCGGCGGGGGCGACGATGTGATCATCGTGCACGACACGCTCGACACCGCCGACGGCACCGTGGGCAGCGACACCGTGCTGGTCGACTTTACCGCCAACCTCGCGACCACCGCCGCCTGGCTCAACATCGACAACATCACGCTTGCCGATGGCACGGCAAACTGGAACGCCACCGGCGACGCGAACGCCAACATCCTGACCGGCAACGACGGCAAGAACACCCTCACCGGCGGCGCGGGCGACGACACCTACGTGCTGAAAAGCACCTCGATCGCAGATGTCATCAAGGAACTGGCGGGCGGCGGCATCGACACGATCTCGGCCGACTTCACCTATTCCCTCGCCAAGCTTGTAGATGTCGAGAACATCACGCTGACGGGTATGTCATCCGTGAGTGCAACAGGCAACGGCGCGGTCAATATCCTGACCGGCAACGACGGCGCAAACTCGCTCGATGGTCTCGGCAGCGCGGACACGATGATCGGCGGCAAGGGCAACGACACCTATTTTGTCGACAACCTTCTGGACGTCGTGACCGAAGTGGCGGGGCAGGGCACCGACAAGGTGAATTCCAGCGTCACCTGGACTCTCGTCGAGGAAGAAAACCTCACTCTGACCGGCACGCTCAACATCAACGGCACCGGCACTGCGGGCAACAACTCCCTTATCGGCAATGCCGGCGTGAACATACTTGACGGCAAGGGCGGGATTGATTATCTCGACGGCGGCGCGGGCGCGGACACGATGATCGGTGACGTCGGCAACGATACCTATATCGTCAACATCGTCACCGATGTGGTGACGGACACGGGCGGCCTCGACACCGTCAACGCCACGCTCACGGGTGGCACCTATGTCATGACCAACGGCATCGAGGTCCTGAACCTGCTTGGGACCGCATCCTGCAATGCCGTCGGCAACCTTGAAAACAACACCATCACCGGCAACGTGGGCGCGAACGTCATATCCGGCGGCATCGGCAACGACACTATTTCCGCTGGTAACGGCAACAACGTGCTGAACGGCGACGGCGATGTTGACACGCTCACCACCGGCATCGGCATCGATATCCTGAACGGCGGCACCGGCGACGATTCGCTGGAGGCGGGCGCAGGCAAGGACACGCTCGATGGCGGCGACGGCAACGACGTGATGCACGGCGACGACGGAGACGATGTCCTTATCGGCGGCGTGGCTGACTTTGGTATCGACCTACTCGACGGCGGCGGCGGCAAAGACACCATGCGCGGCGGGCTCGGCGACGACTTCTATGGCTACGACAACACCGGCGACATCATCATCGAACTCGTGGGCGAAGGCGTCGATACCATCTACTCCTTCCTCGATTACGTCCTGATAGAGCCGACAACGAATTTCAACATCGAAAACATCAGCCTTAACGCCGTCACGCCGAGCGGCAAGTCCAGCACGGCCATTTTCGGCACGGGCAACAGCCTCGACAACACCGTCGAGGGCAATCTTGAGAGCAACGTCCTGCGCGGGGGCGGCGGCGACGACGTCGTCACCGAGGCCTTCGTGACGAACGCCGGG
>JAYUPV010000083.1:0-2305 GCA_043759865.1 Alphaproteobacteria bacterium
AGGTCGATAACCTTCCCGCGCTGATGCGCGAGGTTTACGCCACGTTGCAGGGGCTGCACAAAGGCGATAGCACCGCCGCTCACCCCTCGGGGCAGGAACCAGTGGTTTCCATCGCAAAATCCATCATGCCCGATTACATCATCTGCCTTGAAGACGGCAAAAAGCTGAAAATGCTGAAGCGGTATTTAAAAACCGCCTACAACATGACTCCCGAAGAATACCGCAAGAAATGGAATTTGCCGGACGACTATCCCATGGTCGCCCCCAACTACGCCGAAAAACGCTCCAGCCTTGCGAAAGCGATTGGTTTGGGGACCGAAGGCAATAGAAGGAAGTAGGCGCCCGTTACTTCGAAAGTTCTTCCGCGCGTTTGGTTGCCGCCGTCAGGGCTTTTTCGAACAGCTTTTGCAGCACATCGTCTTTCATAAGCACTTCGAGGGCCGCCGCCGTCGTGCCGCCGGGGGAGGTGACATTTTCGCGCAGCTTGGCGGCTTCGGTTTCGGCTGAGTCTTTGGCAAGTGCCGCGCTGCCAATCACCGTTTGCCTGGCGAGTTTTTCGGCCATCTTCGCATCAAGCCCGATTTTCTTTCCTGCGGCGGTCAGTGCCTCGATCAACAGGAACAAATAAGCGGGGCCGCTGCCGGAGAGAGCCGTCACAGGGTTCAGCAGTTTTTCATCTTCCACCCACAGCACTTCGCCCACGGATTCAAGCAGCGTGGTGGCGAGCGCCTTTTGCGCCTTGGTCACGTTCCTGTTCGCATAGGCGACGGTAATGCCTTCGCCGATGGAGGCGGGGGTGTTGGGCATGCAGCGTACAATAGCGGCCTTTTTGCCGAGCTGTTTTTCAAAGAACGAAACCGGCATGCCCGCTGCGATGGACAGCAGCAGCGCGCCCTTGTCGGTATAGGCTTTGTATTGCTTGGTCACATCCGGCAAAATCTGCGGCTTCACCGCCATGGCGACGACGGTCGGCTTGAAGCCTGCGGGAATTTTGCTGAAATCGGCGACTTGTTTCGCAGCCAGTACATTAATCGGTGACGGCTCGACGATGCAGACATCTTTGTAAAGCGTCAGTTCCTGCCAGCGGCGGAGCAGCGCGCCGCCCATCTTGCCGCAACCGACGAGAAGGACATTGGATGCAGCCATAGGGTTTACGCTTCGCCGACGGTTTCGAAAATCGCGGCGTTCAGGTTGTCCTGCAGCATGGTGTCCCCTGCCTGAACCAGCTGGAACGTCGAATAGAAGCGGTTGCACTCGGCAATCGCGATTTCGATGGTGTCCTGCACGATATCGACCGCGATACCCGAGGGGATCATGCGGAACAGCAGCGTGTGGCGGTAGGTGGGGAAGATGCCCTTGTTCGACAGGTCGAAATGCCCGAGCCACAGGTTCTCGTTGATTTCCTGTATGGCTGCGGCGGCAGCGTCGTATTGCTCGTCTTTGATTTCCACGGGGATGGAGCAGGCGAACAGCACGGCCGAAAACTCTTCCTGCCATTCGAGGCAGATTTCATACTTCACCTTGGTGCCCTGCACGGTCAAGGTCATGAGGTCGTTGTCGACCCGCACGAATTTCCATTCCTTCGCCTCGCACAGTTCCTGTACCAGTTCGAGGGGGTTGTTGTCGCCAACATCCGGTGCGTAGTCAAAAGGCGAGCTGATCATTTCTTTTTCCTTTTGAGGGTGGGCTTCTGTTTCAACAATTTCTCAAGGGCTTCAACGCGCTCGGAGAGTTCTTCCTGACGGTCGCGGGCTTTTTCGGCCATGGCCTCCACGCGCGCGTATTCCTCGCGGGTGACGAGGTCCATTTTGCTGTGGACCTCCTTCATGTGTTCCTTGACCAGCTTGCGGACTTGCTGGCGCACATCGCCAAACGACCCCAGCGCGCCCGTCGCCATTTTGGCGAGGTCGTCGATAAACTGGAGGCTGACGCGGCTATTTCTCATAATTATGCCTTTGGTTGATTTCTTGTATCATGGACGGTATATTCATGCAATAAATTCAGGCATTCGGGGTAGCGAAAAGTGCCAGTCGGCTCAAGGATTTGGGCGGGCGCATGATAAGTACAAAAACTAGGTGTATCGAGTAAGAAAATGACCTGTTTGGACTTCCCCGAAATAGATCCCGTGGCGCTTTACCTTGGCCCCCTTCATATCCGCTGGTATGCGCTTGCCTACCTGACCGGTTTTATCGGGGGGTGGATTTACGGCAGCTGGCTTGCCGATCTCGACAAAGACCGCCGCCCCAACCGCGAAGATATCGACAATATCCTGCCGTGGCTGGTACTTGGCGTTATTCTTGGCGGC
>JAYUPV010000084.1:0-3371 GCA_043759865.1 Alphaproteobacteria bacterium
CGGAATGGTGATCGGCGCGATATTGTTGATGTCCTGCGCAAACCAGTTGAATATTGGCCTGACCGTTTCTTTTTTCATGGCGATAGCTCCACTTCCCGACAAAACACAAAACGGCGTTACGGCGTTGCGTAACCCGTTCTTATTTGTTTTGTGGGCGCGAATGGAGATACAGGCGAGAAACGATGGATTGGTAAAAACCGCTCTGTGCTAATTTTAGACGCGCTCGACTTGAAGGCAGTTATATGCGCCCTCTTGCGATATGTCAAATATTAAGCCGTCCGCGCTTTTACTCAAAAAAAACGTTACAGATCAATAGCTAACTATGTCGAAAAGGGGAAGCGTCAGAGGACGCTCGCCTCCGCCTCGATCGAAATCGTCACGTCGTCCGAAACGCCGGGCGTGTATTTTTCGATACCGAATTCCGAGCGCTTGATAGTCGTGGTGGCGGAAAAGCCGACGGTCTTTTTCTGGTTCATCGGGTGTTCGCCCATCTTGTTCAGCGTCACGTCAAGCACCACGGGCTTGGTCACTCCGTGCAGCGTGAAATCGCCGCTGACTTTCGCCGTCTTGCTGTCGCCCGAAAGTTCAACCTTGGTGCTCTTGAAAACAGCTTCGGGGAATTTGGCGGTGTCGAGGAAATCTTCGCCCTTCAGGTGGTCGTCGAACTTGTCAAAACCGGTAACGAGGCTGGAAGCATCGATGGTCACATTGACTTCGCTTTTATCGGGCGATTTTTCATCGAGCACAAGCTTGCCTTCCTTGATGCCGAAATGGCCAGAGGGGCTGGAAAAACCGAAATGGCTGGCGTGCCAGACAATGTTGGTGTGCATGGGGTCGAACTGGTAGCTGTCGGCGGCGTGCGCGACGGCAGGCAGGGACAGCATTACAACAGCGGCGGTAGCGAGCAAAAAGCGTTTCATGGGCGTTCTCCGGTAAAGGTAAAAAATGAACATAGCTGCACCCTGCACGGCGCACCCGTAGATAATAGGTGGAAAAATGGGCTTGGGTAGGGGGCGGCGAAAAAAAATCAGCCGGCGACCTTTTTAGCCTCGGCCGCCTTGGAGTTTTCGTAAGCAATCCGGATGCCCTGCGAGACGATATCGGGAAGGATGACGTCGAAAATCTTCTGATCCTTGAACAGCTGCGAGAAACCGCCCGTGCCGATGACCACGACTTCTTCGCCGGGGAACAGCTCTTTGCGATAGCCGCCCACAATCTCGCGCATGGCTCCAAGATGCCCGAAATAGAGCCCCCGCTGGATACATTCGCGCGTCGACTGGCCGAGATAGGTGTTCGGTTCCTCGATATCGACTTCCATCAGCTTTGCTGTATTCGATTTCAGACTTTCCATGGAAAGCCGCATACCCGGCATGATGACGCCGCCGAGGAAGTCGGCCTTTTTGGTGACGGCGACAAGCGTGGTCGCGGTGCCAAGGTCGATGATGACAAGGTTCTTGGCGGGGAAAGCGTCCACGCCGCCGATAGCGCCCGCGATAAGATCCGCGCCCACTTCGGCGGGGTTCTTGTATTTAATGTTGATGCCGGTTTTCACGCCCGCCTGCAGCACGAAATTTTCGGCCTTGGGGAAATAGTTTGAGAAGGCGTGCCGGATGGTGAAATTGCAGCTCGGAACGACCGAGCAAAGTGCCGTCACCGAAACGCGGTTGTGGTCGATGCCCGAGGTCGCGAGAATGTTGCGCAGGAAAATGCCAAACTGGTCGGCGGTGCCGATTTGCGAGGTGGCATAACGTAAACGGAGCGCAAGTTTCTTGCCCTCGAACAAAGCGCCGACGATATGTGTGTTGCCGACGTCGAGACATAACAGCATTTTATTGACTCCGTTTAAGCCGCCCTATCCTTTTTAACCTCAGATAGCGGCACGTTGTCAATAAGGCGCACATCGCCGAGCCAGGCGGCGGCAAGGCGGCGACCCCATTTTGTGGCGACGTATTCTGGCTTAAAGCCCGCATCTGCCAGCTTTTTCATCACTTCTTCGTCCGAAAGCCCACTTTTCAGAAGTCGGCTGATTTCTGTGGCCTGTTTGCGCTGTTCGGGGGAAAGCCGCCCGTTGCGGGAGGACAGTGCAAGCCCGTCTTCCTGCCGGATGGTGGGGCAAGGCACGATTTCCGTTGGCACGAAAAACGCCTCGACCATTTTACGGACAAGCGTGAGTTGCTGGAAGTCTTTCTCGCCAAAATACGCGCGGTCGGCCTGCGCGATGTTCAAAAGCTTTAGCACCACCGTCTGCATACCCTCGAAATGACCGGGACGGAACGCGCCTTCAAGTTCTTTCGAAATCACTTTTTCGACAATCTGCACTTCGTAGTTGTCGGGGTACATGGCTTTTTCGTCGGGGTTCAAAATATAATCAACCCCCGCCTCCGCCAGCAATTTGCAGTCGGCGTCGAAGGTGCGCGCATATTTTTCAAAATCCGCACGCTGGTTGAACTGCGTCGGGTTCACGAACAGGCTGACGAGGACATGGTCGTTCTCGGCGCGCGCGCGGCGGGCAAGCTCGATATGCCCTTCGTGCAGGTTGCCCATCGTGGGCACGAAGCCGAGAGAACCTTTTAAAGCCTTACGCTGTTTTTGCCAGCTTTTTGGATCCGAAACTATGCTCGGCATCGGGGAATGCTCCTGTTGTTACCGCCTCATGATACTCGTCGATAGCCTGCGTCACAAGCTCCGCACCGTTGAGGAATTTTTTCACGAATTTCGGCTTGAAGTCGGTGTTGAGGCCGAGAAGGTCCTGGAACACCAACACCTGACCATCGGTATGCGGGCCCGCGCCGATGCCGATGGTGGCGATTTTTAGCTCTTTCGAAATCAGCGTCGCAAGGTCGGTCGGCACGCATTCGAGAACGAGGGAGAAGCAGCCCGCCTCTTGCAGCGCCAGCGCCTCTTCAATCAAACGCTTCGCGCTTTCTTCCGACTTGCCCTGCACGTGATAGCCGCCGAGCAGGTGGACGAATTGCGGCGTAAGGCCGATATGACCCATGACAGGCACGCCCGAATCCGCGAGGTGCTGGATGAAACCGGTATTGCCCGATGCCCCTTCCAGCTTCACCGCATGCGCGCCCGCTTGCATGAGCGCCTGCACAGCGTTGACGTTTTCGGTCAATGATTTGCGGTATGAAAGGAACGGCAGGTCGCCGACGATGAATTTGTCTTTCGCCCCGCGCGCGACGGCGGCGGTGTGCATCGCCATCATGTCCATGGTCGCCTGCACCGTGGTCGGGTGGCCGTGCATGGTCATCGCAAGGCTGTCGCCCACAAGAATGCAGTCGATGTTGGTTTTGTTCACCAGCACCGCCGACGTGTAGTCGTAACACGTAATCATGGTAATTTTTTCGCCGGCCGCTTTCTTTTTG
>JAYUPV010000085.1:0-2253 GCA_043759865.1 Alphaproteobacteria bacterium
TTTCACGGCAGGACGGCGTGGTGGACTGGAAAGCGGCGCTGAACCCCGTCTGCCCCGAGACCGAGAATATCGAAGTCTATGGCAGCCATATCGGCATGACCTTCAACCCGCTGACCATCGCGGCGGTCATCGACCGTCTCGCGCAAAAAGAAGGCGACTGGAAGCCTTTCGACCGCAGCAAATACGCCATGCTGCTCTACCCGAGGGGCGCCGCCGCGTCGGACCTGCCCGTCAATCCGGGTTTTAAGCTCGACCCGAAAACCAGCCCGTCGTTGTTCGATGCAAAAAAAGACAAAAAGCCGAAAGCGCCGAAGCCGCCGAAGCCGTAATGTCATTCCCGCGCAGGCGGGCATCCAGTACCGTGGTTTATAAAGACAGCGGCGATTGCCGCTTTCCTGTCAGTAGTCGTGCTCATCCACCAGCGCCTTGTTTGGCGCGGGCATCGTTTTATTATTTACGGTACTGGATGCCCGCTTTCGCAGGAATGACGGTGTTTTACATCCCCGAATAATTCGGCCCGCCGCCGCCTTGCGGGACTGTCCAGTTGATATTCTGGCTAGGGTCCTTGATGTCGCAGGTTTTGCAATGCACGCAGTTCTGCGCGTTGATCTGGAATTTCGGCTGACCGTCCGTCCCCGCTACAATTTCGTACACACCCGCAGGGCAGTAACGCTGCGCGGGCTCGTCGTATTCGGGCAGGTTGACGCGCACGGGAATGGTCGGGTCTTTCAATTGTAAATGGCAGGGCTGTTCTTCCTCGTGGTTGGTGTTCGAAATGAACACCGAGGACATTTTGTCGAACATCAGCACGCCATCCGGTTTCGGATAGTCGATTTTTTGCGAGTCCCTGGCTTTTTTAAGCGCGCTGTGGTCGGCATGGTTGCGCAGCGTCCACGGCGCGCGGCCGCGCAAAAATACCGTGTCGATGGCGGAATAGATAAAGCCGAGGATAAAGCCGAAATGGAAACTGGGGCGGATGTTGCGCACGCGGTGCAGTTCGGTGTGCAGCCAGCTTGCCTTGAATTTCTCGGGGTACGAAGCCGCTTCCTTGCCGGT
Source organism: Alphaproteobacteria bacterium (assembly GCA_043759865.1). Lineage (GTDB taxonomy): Bacteria > Pseudomonadota > Alphaproteobacteria > Micavibrionales > UBA2020 > JAPWJZ01. The sequence goes on from JAYUPV010000085.1 coordinate 1,057, forward strand.
CGGGTCGCCCGCCGCGAATATTTCCGTCAGCGCTTCTGCCGCCAGCATGCCCGATTTCATCGCGGCATGGGTTCCCTTGATTTTCGGCACGTTCAAAAATCCGGCGGTGTCGCCGATCAGCAGCCCGCCGGGGAATGTCAGCTTCGGCAATGATTGCAGCCCGCCCTCGCTCAGCGCGCGCGCGCCATAGCTGATACGCTTGCCGCCTTCGAGATATTTGCGAACGGTAGGATGCGTCTTGAACCGCTGGAATTCGTGATAAGGCGACAGGTACGGGTTCTCGTAATCAAGCCCGATAACAAAACCGATGGAGACGATATTGTTGTCAGCGTGGTACATCCACGAACCGCCATAGGTTTTCTGGTCCATCGGCCAGCCGGCGGTATGCACCACCAATCCTTGTTCGTGCTTTTCCTTCGGCACTTCCCACAATTCCTTGATGCCGATGCCGTAGGTCTGCGGGTCGCAATCTTTGCGCAGGTCGAATTTGGCGAACAGCATTTTCGTCAGCGAGCCACGGCAGCCTTCGGCCATCACCGTTTGCTTTGCGTGCAGCTCCATCCCGCGCTGGAAAGCGGCGGTCTTTTGCCCGTGCCTGTCCACGCCCATATCGCCCGTCGCGACGCCTTTGACCGAGCCGTCGTCGTTGTACAAAATTTCGGCGGCGGCGAAGCCCGGATAAATCTCGACACCTAAACCCTGCGCCTGCTCTGCCAGCCACTTGCCGAAAATACCGATGCTGAAAATGTAGTTGCCGTGGTTGTTCATCGGCGGCGGCGTGGGCAGGCGGAAAGCTTTTGTTTTTGTCAGGAACAGGAATTTGTCTTTGGTCACGGCAGCTGTCAGCGGCGCGCCTTTTTCTTTCCAGTCTGGGATAAGCTCGTTGAGCGCGCGCGGCTCCAGCACGCCGCCCGACATCAGATGCGCGCCAACTTCTGATCCTTTTTCCAGCACGCAGACGGTGAGCGCAGGGTTCAGCTGCTTGAGGCGTATCGCGGCGGAAAGCCCTGCGGGGCCTGCGCCCACAATGACCACATCATAGCTCATGACTTCGCGTGGAGTATCCATAACGTTCATCCTGCTTGTTGCCCCTGAAAATATTATATAAGGCGTTATAAAGCGATAGTGAAAAGCGGCGGGGCGGAGCAGGGGCGATAATTGCCCTTAACCAGCGACTCATATAGAGTCGAGCCAGAT
>JAYUPV010000086.1:0-2489 GCA_043759865.1 Alphaproteobacteria bacterium
ATGACTTCCTTATACCGGCAGGCATAAATCCCATATATTGCTTACGGCGATCCGCCCACAATGTTTTACGCCCTTGATCTTTCGAGTAACCGCGTAAGGCGAAGCCATGAGTACCAGCAATCCCATCAAAAACATGGGAACAGATCGGGAGACAATCGAGCCCCCGGCCCTGAAGTCTTTCCCCATTGTCGGGATCGGGGCTTCGGCAGGCGGGCTGGAAGCGGTCGGTGATCTTTTGAACAATCTCCTTACTGATTCCGGCATGGCATTTGTCGTTGTCCAGCATCTGGCCCCCGACCGGCTGAGTCTGCTGACCGAGATTTTATCAAAAAAAACACAGATGCCGGTAAAAGAGGCGACAGAAGGGCAACTCGTCGAGCCCAATCATGTTTACGTCATCCCCCCGAATACTGTCTTGACAGTCGTCGACGGGTTTCTCGATCTCAAGCCGCGCGACCCCACTCTCGGCCTTCCACTACCCATTGATGATTTGTTTTATTCCCTTGCTGCGGGTCTGGGCCCCAAAGCCATTGGCATAGCTCTTTCGGGTGCCGGATCCGACGGCGCGCTCGGGCTTCAGGCCATCAGGAAGGCGGGGGGCGTTACCTTTGCGCAGGACGAGATTTCGGCCGAATACGCAAGCATGCCGCGCGCGGCCGTGGGGCTCGGCTGTATTGACTTCGTCATGCCGCCGCAGGGTATCGCCAATGAACTCGCGCGCCTCAGCCGGCAACCTGTGCGCAAATCCATGACGGCGCCTGCCGACGAACAGCCAGAGGTCGATGAAGAGAGCTTCGGCAAAATATTTAACCTCCTGTATCATACCAGCAAGCTGGATTTTACACACTACAAGCGCGGCACCCTCACAAGACGGCTTGCCCGCCGCCTTGTGCAGCACAACTGTCAAAATATAGCGGATTACATCCACATTCTTGAAAGCAGCCCTGCCGAGTTAAAATCGCTGGGGCAGGACTTCCTGATCCACGTCACCAGCTTTTTCCGCGATCCCGAAACTTTCGAAAGCCTCGTTCAGTACGTTTTCCCCCGCCTTATCGACCAGCATGACCTCAAGGTTCCGTTGCGCATATGGGTGCCGGGCTGCTCGTCGGGCGAAGAAGTCTATTCGCTTGCCATCTGCTTCCTCGAATATTTCGGCGCGCACAATATTGCCGCGCAAATACAGGTTTTCGGCACGGATGTCAGCGAGGAGGCCCTCCAAATCGCGCGTCTCGGGGTTTTTTCCGCGAATATCGAGCGCAACGTATCGCCTGAGCGGCTGGAAAACTTCTTTACCAAGACAGGCACGGGCTACCATATATCCAAGGCCGTGCGCGATCTTTGCATTTTCGCGCGGCACGATGTCACAAGTGACCCCCCTTTCTCGCGGCTGGATATGGTCAGCTGTCGCAATCTGCTGATCTACCTGAGCCCGGTCTTGCAAAAACGCGTCATTCCCTTGTTCCATTATGCCCTGAAGCCGGACGGGGTCCTGCTGCTGGGGCCCGCCGAAAATATCGGGAGCTTTGCGGATATCTTTACGCCGGTCGACAACCGGAAGATAAAATTCCATGTCAAGATACCGCTTTCCGCCCTGTCCCAGCTGAAATACCTGGATGGCTATGCTGGGAAGTCCGTGTATGCGCCGCCTTCTGCTTATTCCGCAATGCCTTCTTACGCAGACCCCCTGAAGAACAAGTATACGGAGGTCGAGCAGCAGAAACGCGAGGCTGATCGCCTGACACTCGGCCGCTACGTCCCTGCGGCGGTCCTTTGCGACAAACACCTCAATATCCTCGAGTTTCGCGGCGATACCGGCGCTTACCTGACACAGCCTTCCGGCCCGCCCGAGATAAATCTCCAGAAAGTCGCAAGGCCGGGGCTGTTGGTCGAGATCAGCAAGGCGGTCCGCAAGGCAGGTAGTGACGGTACAGCTGTGCGGAAAAGCGGCGTGCGCGTGGAAACACCGGCGGGCAACCGGGAAATTACGCTGGAAGTGCTGCCTGTACAACGGAATGCCGCAGGCGATACTTGGTTCTTGATTTTTTTCGAGGACAGGCTGCAGCCTGCGTCCTTGCCGCCGATCGGCCCCGGTTTATGGGCGTCACTCGGGAAAAGTCTCCGCCATGGCCTGCGGCTTGGCACGCGGCGCGCGCAACAGCACGGCAATGACGATGAATTGTCGCGGTCAAAGCTGGATCTTGACGATACGCACAATTACATCCGCACGATGATAGAAGAGTACGAGTCCGCCAAAGAGGAACTGCAGGCTTCACAGGAAGAGCTGCTTTCCAGCAACGAGGAATTGCAAAGCACCAACGAGGAGATGGAGACCGCCAAGGAAGAATTGCAGTCGGCCCACGAAGAACTCCTCACGACAAATGAAACAGCAGAGTACCGCAACAGCGAACTGAATGAATTGAACGACAAGCTGAAACTGGCGCTCAATTATGCCGAAGCCGTTCTTAACACCGCGCACCAGCCCTTTTTGG
>JAYUPV010000087.1:0-8671 GCA_043759865.1 Alphaproteobacteria bacterium
AGCGCATCGGAAATGGTGCGTATTTTCTCGATGAAAATATCGTCGCCCGGCTCCTTGCCCACCACCATGCGCAACAGTTCGAGCGCCTGTATGTTGGCGGGGCCTTCCCAGACGGTCAGCACCATTGAATCGCGGTACTGACGCGCGGTCGGGAATTCCTCGGTGTAGCCGTTGCCGCCCACCATTTCGAGCGCCTTTTTGGAGCATTGCACGGCTTCTTCCGCCGTGCGGTATTTGGCAAGGGCGGTCGAAAGCCTCAGCCATGTGCGCTGTTCTTCGTCTTTCAGCGCGACATCGAAAGTCTTTGCGGCTTCGAAAGCGAGCGCGGTCGAGGCTTCGCTGCGTACCATCAGGTCGAACAGCTCGTTCTGCACCATCGGGTAATTGACGATTTCTTTGCCGAAAGCCTGCCGGTGCGTTGCCCATGAAGCAGCCTCAAGGAACGCGCGACGTGTGACGCCCGCAGCACCGACGGCGTTGTGGATGCGCGAATATTCGAGCGCTTCCATCATGATTTTAAGCCCGTGCGGCGACGGCGCGATCTCGATGACTTCCGCGCCCTCAAGGTCGATCTCACCGGTCGCAAGACCTTTGGTGCCGAGCTTGTCCTTCAGGCGGCGGATGCTATAGCTGTTCTGTTCACCATTCGCGAGATGGCTCGGGACAAGATACAGTCCGAGCCCCTTCGAACCCGCAGGCGCGCCCTCGGGCCGCGCGGTTGCGAGTGCAAGGCCGGAGTTGGCGTTACTGGTGAACCATTTAAGCCCGTGCAGCGTGGTCTTTTCGCCGTCTTTCCTGGCGATTGTCGTGGTCGCGCCGACATCGGAACCACCATGCAGTTCGGTCGCCCAGGTGCCGCCGGTCTTGGTCTGCCCGTCCATGCGGGTCATTTCGTTCAGGTAAGCGTCGCGCACTTCTTTGGGCGCGAATTTGTCGAGCACATAGGCAACCGCGCCGGTCATGGTGACGGGGCAATGAACCGATATATCGGACTGCGACAGCATGTAGCCCATGGTGAAGCTGAGCAAATGCGGCTCGGGGTCTTTGTCCGCGAAAGCAAGGCCTATGGCACCGCGCTTGTAGGCCTCCTGATGCGCTTCTTCGTATTTCGGATTAAAGATGACACGCGATTTTTTTTCACCGCGTTTGTTGTGCGTTTCCAGCACCGGCGGTGCGTGGCGGTCGGAATACGCGGCCTGTTCATCGAGCGGCCCGCCCGTCCATGCGCCAAAATCCTTAAGGCGGTCAATATTGCGTTCCAGCATGTCGGGCGAGATTCGCTCGAGCGTGCGCTGCAAGTTCAAATCTGATTCGAAAAAATTTTCGCCGCGTGTTTCTTTGGAATATGAAACAGGCTTGGCGGTTTTACGCGGTGAAAACGCTGTCATGGCGTAACATGCTCCATAATGAATTTTACGAATCATGCTCCGAAGTGCTTGAAAACTCAACCCCCATTGACGGTATATCTGAACGATGCAAGGATACTAGATAAGGGGAAAACAGAGGGGTGTTTTCTGGGGAGTTAAAAAATGACTGCAATCACATCAAAGCCTGATTTACAGAAGAAATTTCGTTACCACCACGGCAACCTTCGCGAAGCAGCGATTGCCGCAGCACTTGAAATCCTGACGAAGGATGGCATCGCGGGTCTTTCCTTGCGCGCACTTGCCAAGGCGACCGGCGTGACGCCGACCGCTTTCTACGAAAGCCACTTCGGCGACAAAGACGAGTTGCTTGCCGCCGTTGCCGAAACGGGTTTCCAGCGCCTTGCGCTCCAGATGGCCGAAGACGCCACAGGAGCCGCAAACACGCAGACCCGTATCGAAAAACTGGTCACGAGCTATATCCGCTTCGCTCAGGAAAACAAGCCGCTGTTCCAGCTGATGTTCGGCCGTGAATTGTCGGACCTGAAGAAGTTCCCGACGCTCGCCATGACCGCTGGGAAAAGCTATTCGCTGATTTCCGCCGCGCTGTCGAAGCGCACGGAAAGCGGGGAAGACGCTAGATTCCTGACGGTTGCTATCTGGAGCCTCTGTCACGGCCTCACCACCCTCGTTATCGAGGAAAAAGTGAAGCCCGAACAGTTCGGCGCGGACAACACGGAGGCCTTCGTGAAAAAGACGGTGGCCCTCTTCGCCGGCCAGCTCGCCTAACTAGTCGAACTTTTCCAGCAGCCTTTGTACCTTGCGGGCATAGGACACGCCGAACAGCCGCGCGTGAACGAGCAGCGGGTAGAGGTTGTATAAGTCCACCCTTTCCTCGAAGAAGCCCGGCCTTATAGGGCGAAGCTCGTTGTATTTCGAGAAGAACATATCCGTAAACGTGTTGAACAGCTTGATGAAGGCAAGCTCGATCTCGGGGTCTGCGTAATAGATCACCGGATCAAGGAACGCGGCAATGCGACCACGACAGGCCAGCACGTTGCCGCCCCAGATATCACCGTGAATGAGGGACGGCTTGGCGCTGCCCTTCAGCATCCCCGGCACGCGCGCCGCCAGTTTTTCGACCTGCTTCATGGTTTTCGCGTCGATCTTGTTTTCCTTCAATGCCTCGCGCGCCATGAAAAGAAGGCGGTTTTCCACGAAGAATGAAGGCCAGTCGTTGCTTTGGGTATTGGGCTGGCGCAAGGAGCCTATGAGCGTGTCACGTTCGAGTCCGTATTTTTCTGCATGGTGGCTGTGCAGGTCGGCAAGCAGTTCCGCCGCTACCCTCTGCCCACTGTCGTCAAGCCCGTAATGGGTTTCAACGAATTCCATGATGATGACGTGTTCGTTGCTGTAAAAAATCGCGGGCACGGGCAGGCGCGTGCGTGTTTTCAGGTAGTGCAGCATATAGGCCTCGGTATCAAGCCCCCGTTCCGCCACCTTGGTCACCATGATGCGACTGCCATCGAGCACAAGGCGATATATTTGCGCGTTGTTGGCTGCCGACAGCGGCGCGATGCTGGTGATGCGCCCCTTCAGCTCTTTTTCGATTTCGCCTTGCAGCGCCGCGCTAATCATAGGCCGTTCTCCTTGCGAATTTTTTCCAGTATGGCGCGTGCGCCGGTGTCGACCAGCCGGAAGACATGCTCGAAATCCGTCTCGGTGCCGTACCACGGGTCGGGGACTTCCTTGGTGTTCAGCTGCGGCACGCAGGACAAGAACATATCTATTTTTGCACGGCGCTCCTTGGGCGCGCGGTGGTGAAGCTCGTAAAAATGCCCGCCATCCATGGCGTAAATATAATCGAAGCTCTGGTAATCGTCGCGGTCGATAGGGCGCGCCACCTGCCCTTCGAGCGACACGCCCCTTTGCCCCGCGACCTTGACGGCGCGGTGGTCGGGCGGGGAACCTTCGTGATAAGCCTCGATGCCGGCTGATTCGATGCGGAAGTGCGATTCCAGCCCCGCCTCGGCGACCAGATGGCGGAACACCCCTTCGGCCGTGGGGGAGCGGCAGATATTTCCGGTACAGACGAATAAAACACTAATCAAGGCGTCCGCCTTTGGTAAAACGCTGATCACGGCACTTGCCTTTGGATTGTGGTTCTGTGATCCTGCGGCTTAGGTAAAATGGAAAGCCGCGACAGGATTTATTGTGGCATTGAAACCCGCCCGTTTGCAATGGTCTGGCGACGGCTCGCTCGAGAGCCTCGATTACGGCGACGTATATTTCCAGCGCGCGCACGGGCTTGATGAATCGCGCTATGTCTTTCTCGAAGGCAGCCAGCTTGCCGGGCGGTTCAAGGGACTTTCCCGTACCTTTCATATTGCCGAGGCGGGCTTTGGCAGCGGGCTCAATTTCCTCATCACCGCGCAGCTGTTCGCCGAAACCGCGCCGCAGGAAGCGCGGCTGGTCTATTTCAGCTTCGAGAAGCACCCCCTGACACGCGCCGACCTTGAAAAAACCCATGCGTATTTCCCCGCGCTTGCGCCCTATGCGGCGGGTCTGCAGGCGCAATACCCGCCGCTGGTCGAAGGATTTCATACATTGCACCTAATGGGCGGGCGCATAAAACTGGTTCTTATTTTCGGCGATATTTCCGACATGCTGCCGCAATTAAACGGCCAGTTCGACGCCTGGTATCTCGACGGTTTTTCGCCCGTTAAAAATCCCGATATGTGGAATGAGTCCATGTACCCGCTGGTAGCGGCGCACACGAAAGCGGGCGGCACGCTGGCAACTTTTTCTTCGGCGGGCCATGTGCGGCGCGGTTTAAAGAAGGCTGGCTTCACCGTAAAGAAAATAAAAGGTTTCGGTTTCAAGTGGAGCATGACCACGGCCACGATGCAGGGCGAAACGGCGGCGCAGAAACAACAGCATATCGCCGTTCTGGGCGCGGGCATCGCCGGTTGCGCTGTCGCCTATGCGCTGGCACAGCGAGGACACTTTGTCAGTCTGGTTGACAGGCATAACACCTGCGCCAGAGAAACGTCGGGCAACCCTGTCGGTATTGTCTACCCCAAGCTGACCGTCGGCCCGTCGCCAATGGGTGCATATCACAGCCATGCTTTTTGTTTTACCCGAAATTTGCTCAAATCACTGGCGTTGCCGTCATGGCATGAGTGTGGCGTGACGCATCTTGACCTTGATCCAGAAGACAGCGCACGAACAAACCAGCTGCTCGAAAAAAGCGGCTTTCCACCGGAATATGCGTCGCAGACGGAAAACGGTTTACACCAGCCTCTCGCCGGTTTCCTGTCGCCGCCCGAATTTTGCGCGGCTTTAAGCAATCATCCAAATATTGCAAAAATGTTTTCAACCTCTATCGACCGGCTCGGCGATATCAAGGCTGATGCTTTTGTTATCGCGCTTGGGCACGGCAGTAAAATATTCCCCGAGACCGCATGGCTGCCGCTGCAGTCGCTGCGCGGGCAGATTACTTTGTTAAAGGCCACGGACGAATCCCGAAAGCTCGATACGGTTATCTGCCATGACGGCTATATTACGCCTGCGATTGAAGGACTGCATTGCATCGGCGCGACGTTTCAAAAAGAAGAACCAGAGAACAATGAAACGCGCGAAGAAGACGATGCCGAGAACCTTGAAAAACTAAAAAAACACCTGCCGAAATTCGGTTTCACCACGGCGCATATTGCAGGCAGTCGCAGCGGTTATCGCGCCACCACACCTGACAAACTGCCCCTTGCCGGCCCTTGCCCCGACTACACGAAAACGGTTGAGCAGTTCGCAGAATTACGTAACGGCAAAGCCATTGATGCTCCTGCGCCGCGTGTGGATAATGTATACATATCGACAGGCTTCGGCGCACATGGCATGACGGGCGCCCCCCTTGCAGGCGAGATTATCGCGGCGGAAATTTCCGGCGACCCCTGCCCTGTGCCGCAAAGCCTGATAGAACACCTGCAGCCAGAACGGTTTATTTTGCGTGACCTGAAACGGAAAAAAATTTAAAGCGCTGTGACGCGCATGTCTGGCGGCAGAGCGGCATCGCTCACCGGCTCGAATGTATTCGCATAGACGGGCATAAAGCGGAAGTCCCACCATTCCTGCGGCAGGGGCAGTATTTCGCGCCCGTTTTCGGTCGCCGCCTGCACCATGGCATCTTCGAGAATTTTGCGATTGTTCAGCACTGTCGCACTGAAACCGGTGTGGTTACGCGCGGCGGGATTGTTGCTGCGATCGGTCGTCAGATAATCGAAGGGCGTGCCCATATCGACCTGTTCGCCGTTTTCGGTCAGCAAAATAATATCTATTGCCATGCCGCGCGGATGGCCGCCCTTACCGGGGGGCGAGAGCAGGCGATTCGGTTCTTCCAGCCAATGCGGGTTGGCTTTCACGATGTCGGTTTTGGTCATCAAGTCCTGCGCCTCCATCGTGCGCAGGCAGTCTTTCAACTCGAAAATATATTTGTGTTTTTCAAAGCAGATATCGGCGGCGCGCAAAACAATCGGCGCGAGTTCACGGTGCGCCCACATTTTCGCGGCTGGCCGGTAAATCGCGCATTTAAAAATATTGTCGGGATGCTGCGGTTGCGCGTAAACCAGGTCGACCCTGACCGGATGCCGGTTTTCAAAACCTGCCAAATCAACAAGATCGCCCGGAAAGATTTTTTTAAGCGCCTCGCTCAAAATCCACCAAGGCCGCCATCGTTCATATGCATGACTTTGGCGATCGCGTTCACGATGGTGCCGGTGAAAAAGCACACGAAATAAACGAACACCAGCGCCCAGCCGATTTGTGCGATAAAGCTGCGCGGCATCATTTTCCAGACCTCGCGGGCGAGTTTCGCCCACTTGACCAGCGCAGGGTCGCGCTGCATCAGGGTTTCATCCTTGTCGGCCAGCGCCACGATATCGAGGAAGCCGCGCACAAGCTCGGGATGCGCCATCATGTCCCAGAGATTGAAAGGCCCCTTGGACATCCACAGGTCCAAATGATCGCTTTTCAAGCGCAGCCATACTTTACAGAACGGAAAAAGCGGGATGCCAATCAATAAAGTCATCACCAAACCCGCAACAACGATGTAAAGTATACTCATATGGATGGCCTGCCCCGATAAGGAGTTGTCTTTTTCGGGCCGCAGCCCTGTCAGACCCTATTCAACGCTAACCGCATGAAAATGGCAAAAGTTTTTCTGTTTCTGGTCTTTCTGCTGCTGCCGCTCTCGGCGCAGGCGGATGACCACAAGCAGCTGCGTATCGGCGTATCGCAATATCCATCGACCCTGCACCCCTATTTCGACGAAATGGTAGCCAAAAGCCTGATTCTGGGCGCGACCACACGGCCCGTGACCGTGTTCGATGCGGAGTGGAAACTGCGTTGCATGTTGTGCGTGGAACTGCCAACTTATGAAAATGGCGGCGCGAAAAAAGAAAGACATGCCGACGGCACGACGGGCATCGCCGCCACCTACCGCCTGAAAGACGGCCTTGTCTGGGGCGACGGAACGCCCCTGACCACCAAGGACATCCTTTTCGCCTATGAAGTCGGCAAGCACCCGAAATCGGGCGTGGGCAACGGCGAATTTTTTACCAAAGATGTGCTGAACATCGACGCCGCCGATGAAAAAACTTTCACCATCCACTTTCTGAAGGACAAATGCGAGTTTGCCTCCATCGGCGATTTTTTCCCGCTGCCGGAGCATCTGGAGCGCAAGATTTTCGAGAAAGACCCCGCGACCTATAAAAACCGCACGCTGTACAACACCGATTCCACCAACCAGGGTCTGTGGTCAGGGCCATATAAAATCGCGAAGACAGAATCCGGCGCCGCCATACGACTGGAGAAAAATTCCACATGGAAAGGCGCCGCGCCTTATTTCGACAGCATCACCTTCCGCACCATCGACAACTCCGCTGCGTTGACGGCAAACCTGCTGGCGGGAGACATCGACTATATCGCAGGCGAGCTTGGCGTAATGCTGGACGAGGCGATTTCGTTTGAAAAACGCCTGAAGTCCACGAAACCCGGCCAATATGAAGTCGTGTACAAACAAGGCCTGACCTTCGAGCATATCGACCTGTCGGTCGATAAAGCGCCGTTCAACGACGTGCGCATGCGCAAGGCGCTGTTGTTTGGCCTGAACCGCACCGCCATCAGCCAACAGATTTTCGGCGGCAAGCAGACGGAAGCGGTAAGCGACATCAACCCGCTCGATACCGTCTATACCGAAGACGTGCAGAAATACCCCTATGACCCGAAACAGGCAGGCGCACTGCTGGACGAAATGGGATGGAAACTGAAAGACGATGGTTTCCGCTATAACGAGAAAGGCGCGAAACTAGGCATCAGCCTTGCCACCACGGCGGGCAACCGAACCCGGGAAACCATCGCACAGGCGATGCAGTCGGATTTGAAAAAAATCGGCATCAGCCTTTCCATCGACCTGCAGCCCGCGCGCGTGCTGTTCGGCGACACGATGCGCGAGCGCAAATTCACCGGCGGAGCGATGTATGCGTGGATGAGCGCACCGCAGTCGATACCGAAAACCACGCTGTATTCAAAAATGATACCCACGAAGGAAAACAACTGGGCGGGGCAGAACTACACCGCCTATGCGAGCGAAAAGATGGACAAGATCATCGACGATCTCGATACCGTCTGCGCACCCGACAAGAACCTCGCTTTGTGGCACGACCTTCAAAAACTGTATGCCGACGAGCTACCCGCACTACCGCTTTATTATCGCGCCGACAGCTTTTTCATGCCGACATGGCTCAAGGGCGTAACGCCCACGGGCCATCTTCACCCGTCAACCCTCTGGATAGAAAACTGGAGCGCCACGCCATGAGCCGCAAAAGACCCGAACGCGAACAAAAAAGGGAAATAAAGGCGGCCGCGCAGGCGGCAGAGGACGCAAAGCCCAAGGGCTTCCGGCAAAGCTGGGAATTCCGCTCGGCCAAGATGGCGCTACGTATTGTGGGCGTACTGTTCTTCGTCGGCTATATCTGCCTGACAGCATCGTCGGCATGGCAGTGGGTACAGACCAAATGGGAGCTGCATTACGCACTGTCGGAAATGCCGGCACGGGCCGATAAATACCTCAACAAAACTTTCCAGCCGGAAAAGCTTTCCAAAGCCATTTCCTTCCGTCCGTTGAGCGAAACAGAGGCGATTATCAAGCTGCTCGAGCCGCATACGGGGCGTCTGAGCACTTATACCTTCCTCAACTATTCCATGCGTCTCAACACGCTTGGCAAGACCGACGAGGCCTTGTTCTGGTGGCA
>JAYUPV010000088.1:0-2122 GCA_043759865.1 Alphaproteobacteria bacterium
CGAGCCCGCCGTTTTTAAGGGTCGCGGCAAGAATGCGCGCATTATCGAGCACGTTCTGGGCATAGACCTTGAACGAAGGCTGCAGCACTTCACCGAAGGCCACGGCCTTCGCCGCGATCACATGCTGCAAGGGGCCGCCCTGCAGGCCGGGGAAGACGGCGGAGTTGATTTTCTTGATGATCTCATCGTCATTGGTGAGGATGATGCCGCCACGGGGGCCGCGCAGCGTCTTGTGCGTTGTCGAGGTCGTGACATGTGCATGCGGCACGGGGCTCGGATAGACGCCCGCCGCCACAAGACCGGCATAATGCGCCATATCCACCATGAAGAACGCGCCGACTTCATCGGCAATTTTGCGGAAGCGTGCGAAATCAATCACGCGCGGATAGGCAGACGCGCCCGCGATGATGAGTTTCGGCTTGTGTTCGCGGGCAAGGCGTTCCATTTCTTCGTAATCAATCAGCGCGTCTTCCTGACGCACGCCATATTGCACGGCATTGAACCATTTGCCCGACATATTGGGCTTCGCGCCATGCGTCAGGTGACCGCCATGCGCGAGCGCCTGACCCAAAATCGTATCACCGGGGGCGATGAGCGACATCATGACGGCCTGGTTCGCCTGCGCGCCCGAATGCGGCTGCACGTTGGCGAATTTCGCACCAAAGATTTTGCACAGGCGGTCGATGGCCAGCTGCTCCGTCACGTCGACGAATTCGCAGCCACCGTAATAACGTTTGCCGGGGTAACCTTCGGCGTATTTGTTGGTCAGCACCGAACCTTGCGCCTGCAGCACAGCGCGGGAAACGATGTTTTCGGAGGCGATGAGTTCAATCTGGTCCTGCTGGCGGCCAAGCTCTTTGCGGATGGCGTCGTAAACTTCGGGGTCGGCATCAGCAAGCTCGGTTTCAAAGAAACTGAAGGAAGACATGGACGCCTCTTTCTTTTGAGCAACAGACATTACACACCGCACTTTCCGAGTTTTTCGACGCGACCCGCATGGCGGCCGCCTTCGAAGGAGGTTGAAAGGAATACCGTCACGCATTCAAGCGCGATATCGGGGCCGATAAGTCTGGCTCCAAGTGCCAGCACATTCGCGTCGTTGTGGCTGCGCGCAAGGCGAGCCGAGGTGACATCGTGCGCGAGGGCGCAGCGCATGTCTTTATAACGGTTCACGGCGATGGAGATGCCAATGCCCGAACCGCAGATGGCGATACCGAGCGGCGCCTGCCCCGCCCTTATGGCTTCGGCCAGTTTGTAGCCGAAATCGGGGTAATCGACCCGTTCCTCGTTAAAGGGGCCGAGATCCAGCACATCATGGCCGGATTTTTTCAAATGTTCGATGACTTGGGCTTTCAGCTGAAAGCCGGCATGATCGGAAGAAACCGCTATTTTTTTGTTCTCGGGCACTTGAACAGCCCCCAGATATTGTTACCGCTGCCATCTTCTACCAGATGTAGTAGGGGTATTCCAGAAGTATATAACTAGATGTTGAATCTGGATTATGGATAATGTTAGGTGGCCGGCGACGGCGGCAACTTCAGGTTCCGCTTGGGTTTTTCCAGCACCGGGCCGCTGATGAGGGATTCCTGTGCCGTGCCGCCGAGGCGCTCTAGCGCGGCATGGGCCTTTTCGATGGGTGTCTTGTCGGTGAATTCGTCGAAGGTTTTGACGGCACTCGCTTCCGCCTTGGAGTTCAGATTGTGGGTGACCTGCGTATAGGTGCGGGCGGAGAAATTGAAAACTTCGGTCAGCTTGTAGCCGATGGCTTTTTCTACGGTGGTAAAGGCCACGCGGTCAGGCGAGAGCAGCGTCCACGGGTCGCGCGTTTTTTCGGCGACCTGCACGCGCTCCACTTCGACCTGTTTCTCGGCGGCAACGCGCTTGCGGGCGGAGGCTTCGGCCTTCAACACCTGTGCCTGATAATCTTTGCCGCCGTCCACCGCGAAATCCCAAACAGTCTTGCCGTTGCGGGTCACGGCGTGGATATCCGCGCCCATCGACAGAAATGCGTTGATAACATCTGCATCGCCACGCGCGGCGGCCAGATGCAGGGGCGTTACGCCCATTTCATCGGGCTCGTTCACACTCGCGCCCTGCTTCACGAGGTAATCGATGGCGGTGG
>JAYUPV010000089.1:0-11592 GCA_043759865.1 Alphaproteobacteria bacterium
GGCGGGTTTGCCCGTTAGTGCGGCTTCGTTGTCTTTCAGCAGTTCTGACTCGGGCCAGATTTTCAGGAAGCGGCGGGTGATGTCGAGGGTGGTGAGGCCGTCATCCGTTTTCAAGGCCGTATCGGCGCCGTTGTCGAGCAGCAGGCGCAGCGTGCCCGCAACGCCCGAGCTGGCGGCGTACATCAGCGCCGTGCTGCCACGCGCGTTTTTCTGGTTGATGTCTGCGCCGTTGACAAGCAACACAGCGATAACATCTTTATGCCCGCGCGATGCGGCTTCCATCAGCGGCGTGAGCCACTCTCCGGGGTTTTCGCCGACCGGCGCGCCGCGCTTGATGAGCAATGCCGCGACATCGGCATGGCCGTTTTGCGCTGTTACGCGTAGGGCTTCGCTTTCGGCCTTCGCGCCGAGGTCGAGGAGCAGTTCCACGATTTCCCGATGCCCGCTGACAGCGGCAGAGGTCACCGCCCCCGCTTCCGCCACCGCGCCATGGGCGACGAGGTTTTCGACGATATCGCGTTTGCCTGACCCCGCCGCCGATTTAAGCGCGTATTTGTCGGCGATTGCACCGTTGTCGAGCAGCAATTGCACGATATCGGCATGGCCATGACGCGCCGCCGCCGACAAGGGCGAGCGACCGTCGTTCAGCTCCGCCCCTGCCGCGATCAGTTTTTCAACAATGTCCTTGCGCCCCACACCAGCGGCGAGAGTGACGGCTGTGCGGTCATAGCTCTCGGTTGCGTTTACGTCCGCGCCCTTTTTGATGAGAAGGTCGACCACATCCGCCTGCCCTGCTTCAGCCGCCCACTGCAGCGCCGTGCGCCCGACGTAGGAGTGGTGGTAGATGCCGATATCGATAGCATCGGGATATTTCCGTACAAATTTTTCGACGCATAAAACATCGCCCGCTTTCGCCGCCGCGACGAAGTCCTGCAAGGCTTCATTCGAGGCTTCGGTGTTAAAAGAATTCCGTAAACGTTTTTGTGCCATGTCGTTTCTCCTTGGGGTTTGTATAGTCCAAGGGTAGGACGGCTGTCATGATAGGTATAATATTAATTGATGATAGTTGTGATAGGCAATAACTATGACGGAACAACGCGGCGACGATAGAGCAGCACCGCAATAAACGCCGTATTCGTCGCCATAACGGTCGCGGGGTAGAGCCAGTTGGTGAGGATGTAATTCTCGATGGCGGCGATGGCGAGAGCAAAGCCGACACCCCCGAGGACGAAGGTGAGCAGCACCTCGGAATGGGGCTTGTTCCACGACTTGCGTATGGTCGGCCAGAAGGCGACGGCATCGATGAAGGAAACAAGGATGACCGACCACAACGGGTCTTTTGTAATCGCCCAGAGCGGGATGGCGGCGAGTGCTGCGAGGAACACCGCCCAGTCGCTGCGCGTGAATTGTATCTTGCTGTGCCGGAGCGCATAGCCCGCGATAACGAAATTGACCAGCGCGGTCACGCCCGTCGCCCAGCCGCCCGCCCCTGCGCCCTTCACCACTTGCGCCGCGAAAACGATGGCCTGAATCAGCCCCCACAATATCCAAGAAAAGGCATGGGGCTGCGCGGTCTTTTTATAGACCGCAGCAAGATACGGCACGGAACTGCCGACGAGGAACACAACACCAAGGATACCGAACAGGTCTTTCATGCCGAGACTATACCCCCTCCAGCGCCATAGAAAAAGCCGCCCCGGTGAAAAGGCGGCTTTTTGCTACGAAAGTACCGGTAAACCTTAAGCGGCGGCTTCCTGTGCGGTCATTGCATGGCCGATGTAATCGCCCACGTATTTCAGCATCAGTTCCGTTTCGCCGGGGTTGTTGAAGAAGTGGCCCGCGCCGGGGATGACTTTGTAGTCAACGCCTGTCGGTCCGCGCTGGTCGCGCAGCTTGTCGCACAGCTTGTTGACGGACTCGATGTTCACAACCTGGTCGTTGTCGCCTTGGACAATGAGGCCTTCGTTGGGGCAAGGAGCGAGGAAGTTGAAGTCGTAGATATTGGCGGGGGGAGCGATGGAAACGTAGCCGTCGATTTCAGGGCGTCGCATCAGCAGTTGCATGCCGATCCACGCGCCGAAAGAGAAGCCCGCAACCCATACGCTCGACGCGCCGGGGTTCACGCTCTGCAGCCAGTCAAGCGCCGATGCTGCATCCGAAAGTTCGCCTTCGCCGTGCGAGAACTCGCCCTGAGAGCGGCCTACGCCACGGAAGTTGAAGCGCAGGGTGGAAAACCCGCGATCGGAGAATGATTGGAAAAGGGAATAAGATATTTTGTTGTTCATCGTTCCGCCACGTTGCGGGTTCGGATGAAGAATGAGGGCGATAGGCGAACCGGGAATTTTGGCGTGCTTGTATCGGCCTTCAAGGCGTCCGGCGGAACCGGTAATCATGATCTCTGGCATTCAGTTTAAGCCTCCGTGGCTTGCTTTGGAGTGTTGCTGTTTTTTTTGTTCTTGTTTTTCTGCTATACAACCTCTACTGAGGACAAGAATGTACATTATGAAACTTTTTTGGCAAGGGATTTCTTAATTTAATCAATGTATTCAGCAAGTTATAAGTGAATCTTCACATTGATTACGGAAACAGGTTGTACTCAAATGGAGCCTTTTACCGGAATATACCTCGATCACAACGCTACGAGTCCTTTGCGGCCCGAAGCGCGTACGATCATGCTGGAAATGCTCGATTTTCCGGGCAATGCGTCATCTATCCACAGGGCCGGCCGAACCGCCCGAAAAAGAATCGAGGAATCACGCGCCTCCATTGCGCAGCTTGTGAACGCAGGCGCGAAGGATGTGATTGTTTTTACATCCGGCGCGACGGAGGCGAATAACCTCGCCCTCAATGGCGTGGGCATGGAGCGTTACATCGTATCATCCATCGAGCATCCGTCGGTCTTGAATGCCCTTCCGGAAAAAGACATCATCCCCGTCCTGCCCTCGGGTCTTATCGACCTTGCCGCGCTCGACAGCATGTTGGAAAGCAACACGCGGCAGACGCTTATCTCCGTCATGCTCGCCAACAACGAAACCGGCGTGCTGCAGCCGCTTGATGAAGTCGTCAAAATCGCGCGCAAACGCGGCGCGCTGGTACATACCGACGCGGTGCAGGCGGCGGGGCGCATGCCGCTTGATATACAAGCACTCGGCGTCGATTTCCTCACCCTTTCCGCGCATAAAATGGGCGGGCCGCAGGGCGTGGGCTGCCTTGTCATTGCCAACTGCGTTACCGTCGCGCCGCAGTTGCTGGGCGGTAATCAGGAAAAGTCCCTGCGCGCCGGCACCGAAAACCTTGCGGGTATCGCTGCGTTTGCAAAAGCGGCGGAGCTGGTGGATATCGAGAAATACCACAAGCTCGGCGTGCTGCGCGACCGGCTGGAAAAAGAGCTGCGCGCCCTCGCCCCGACCTTGAAAATCTTCGGTTTCGATGCGCCGCGCGTGCACAACACCAGCATGTTCTCGCTGCCGGGCGCGTCGTCTGAAACGCAGCTGATCGCGCTCGACCTTGCGGGGATTTGCGTTTCCAACGGCTCGGCCTGCTCGAGCGGCACGGTCAAGCCCTCGCATGTGCTGCGGGCGATGGGTGCTTCGGAGGCTGAAGCATCGTCCTCGCTGCGCGTCAGCCTCGGCTGGAATTCCACGGAAAAAGATGTAGAGTTCTTTATCGCCAAGTGGACGGAAATGTACAACAGGGTAAAGTCACGGCTGACGGCAGCTTGACGTTTATTATTGTTTTAGACACAATCGCCATCCCGGCGAAGGCCGGGATCCGGCAAGCGGCGAAGCCGCATTTATAAATGCCGCGTTGCGGCGGAACAGACCCCGCCCTTCGGCGGGGTGGCAGAGAGGTAGAGGTTTAAAAAAAATGCCAAAAATGACCTTCATCGAAAAAAACGGCAACCCGCTGGAAGTGGAAGCGCCGAACGGTCTTTCCATCATGGAAATTTCGCACAAGCACGGTGTGGATATCGAGGGCGCGTGCGGCGGTTGCCTCGCCTGCGCGACCTGCCATGTTGTCGTGCATCCTGACTGGGCGGGCAAGATCGCCTCCAAAAAGGAAGAAGAGGAAGACATGCTCGACCTCGCCTTCGACCTCAAGAAAACCTCGCGCCTCGGTTGCCAGATTTTGATGTGCGATGAACTTGACGGGATTGTGGTGGCGCTACCCGGTGCGAAAGCGCCGTGGGAAGAATAACTCAGTCCTTCTTTATCGGACGGTCTTTTTCGTTCAGGAACTCCACCAGCCAGTCGGTGATGACCACATCGGCAAAGGTTTCGGCGTCCTGCGGGCCATAGGCGATGTGGATGCGGAATTTTGAATCGCACATGACAGATTCCATCGCGCGGCAGATGAAGTGCCCCTTGCCGGTGAACACGATTTTATCCTTGTCTTCCGGCCCCAGCCAGTAACGCTGCTTGCCCTCGTCGAGTGTGCCCGACATGATGATAAGGCCGTTGCCCATTTCGTATTGTTTCGAGACTTTCTTCAGGAAAAGCTGCCCGCGCTTGACGAAGTCCATATAGCCCTTCCACCCGTTTTTGGTGAAGGCGCTGCGGCGTTCGGTCAGGTCGGTGTCGGGCTGCGTGCCGGTGTCTTCGCCGTCAACTTCCTTGCCCATCATCGCTTTCAGGTTGTTCAGGAGCTTGCTTTTCAAGCCAGCGCCTTTTGCCTCGTCGGCGGCGGTCAGCACGAACATGTCTTCGAGGTTGACCTGAAACTCCGCCTTGAATTCATCGGGCAGCGGGGCGGGCGTTTCGGCATGATCGTAAACGTCCATCGGGTCGTCTTCCGCCAGCACGCCGGTCGAAAAAGCGACGAGGCAGGAAAGGAACGCGGCGGCGATGGAGAGTTTTAACTGCACGTCCTATTTCGGCCCCTTCGTGTTCGCGTTGGAAGGCTGGACGACGAATTGCGAATGCAGTGCCTGATTATAACCGTCAATGATTTCCTTGGGCGTACAACCGGGCTCGAACTCGACCGACACATGCGGCAGGTGGATGACGACAGGCTTGAGCGTTTCTTCCATCAGGTTGGCAAGGTTGCGCGCGGCTGCGCGGATGTCGAACCCGCCTTCGGGCGTGAATTCGATGATTTGCTCGGTGGTTTTGTCGCCACCGCCAGCCCCGCCCTTTTTGCCGCCGCTTTTCTTGCCGTTCTTCATGAAACCCCAACGCATGCAACAGGGAAACTGTTACCGCGATTTTAGCATAGCAGGTTGCCTTGAACGAATTATTAACGGTCAAGCCGCTGAAATGTCAGAGTTTCGGCCCGAAGGCGGGCGGCTTGGGCGGGGGGCGCAGCTCGGGCAGGTATTCGACCGCGATCTGGTTATAGGTGTCCACGATGTCCTTGGCCGTAGACCCGAGCGGTATCTCGAGCGTAAAGGTCGGGAAATGGATTTCGGCATCCACCCCCAGCTCCTCCATCGCCTCCACGATAAACGGCGCGATATCTTCTATCCGCGTGCCCGGTTCGGGGGTGAATTCGAGGATGTCATCGTTATCATCGGGGTCTTGAGGGCTGGCCATGGCCTGCTCCATTTAAAATTCTGTTGTGATATGAATTATATAACCACATCCCCCGCCCCCTGAAAATGGCGTTTATGCGCCATAACAATATGAAAAATGCTTGTTTTTCAGCGAGGAACAGGTATATTACGCGGCATGAACAGCCTTGGTTTTGAAAAAGATCCGAAAGACACAAGAGTCGTCGTTGCCATGTCCGGCGGCGTCGACAGCTCTGTCACGGCTGCGCTGCTGCACGAACAGGGCTATCAGGTCGTGGGCATCACGCTGCAGCTTTATGATTTCGGCGAGGCGCTGAAAAAGAAAGGCGCTTGCTGCGCGGGTCAGGACATTTACGACGCGAAGCGCGTGGCCGAAAAACTCGGCTTCGAGCATTACGTGCTGAACTACCAAAGCAAGTTCAAAGACAATGTCATCGAAGATTTCGTCGACAGTTACCTCAAGGGCGAAACGCCGATCCCCTGCGTCAAGTGCAACCAGAATGTGAAATTCAAGGACCTGCTGCAAACCGCACGCGACCTTGGCGCCGATTGCATGGCGACGGGGCATTACATCCAGCGCGTCATGGGCGCAAACGGTGCCGAGCTGCACCGCGCCGTCGACCCGTCGAAAGACCAGAGCTATTTCCTGTTCACGACCACGCAGGAACAGCTGGATTTCCTGCGTTTTCCGCTGGGCGGCTGGGGCAAAGATGTGACGCGCGGCCATGCCGAACGCTTCGGCCTCGCGGTCGCCGACAAGCCCGACAGCCAGGATATATGCTTCGTGCCGAATGGTTCCTACGCCAAAGTGGTCGAGAAATTTCGCCCGGGTGCGCTGAAGGCCGGCGACATCGTGCATATCGACGGACGCGTGCTGGGGCAGCATGACGGCATCATCAACTACACCGTCGGCCAGCGTCGCGGCATCGGCATCGGCGGCGGGCACACCGAAAACAATTCGCCGCTGTTCGTGGTCGGCCTGCGCCCCGACAAAAACCAGGTTCTCGTCGGCCCCTACGAAGCCCTCGCGCGCGACACGATTTACATGAAGGAATGCAACTGGCTGCTCGGCGATATCCCCGAGGAAGGCCTCGAGGTCGAGGTCAAGCTGCGCTCGGCCCAAGGCCCCCTGCCCGCCCGCCTGTTCAAGGACAAAGCCGTGCTGGCCGCCCCCGCCTTTGGCGTGGCGGCAGGGCAGGCCTGCGTCGCCTATACCGGCAACCGCGTGCTGGGCGGCGGCTGGATAACGGGTGCCGACAACATGAAAATCTCCGTTGCCGCCTGACCCCCTTTTGTCCTTCGAATCAGCAGCTTAAATACGTTGCTTGACTCCCCATAACCCGAAAGTATATAAAGCCAAGACCAAGCGGCGGGGTAGCTCAGCGGTAGAGCAGAGGAATCATAATCCTTTGGTCGGGGGTTCAAATCCCTCCCTCGCTACCATTTTTCAAATCAACCGAATTAATGTAATGGCGACCATAAAAGAAACAGCTGCTGCAGGCATATTAGTCGTTGTGGCATGCTGCGCAACTGCACGGGGTAGTCTATAAGGTAACTGCCGACATCAATTCGCAGTACACAAATTTAGATCAAAAAATTACAACAAATCAAATCGCGCTGATTGAGAAGCTTGCGCCTCTCTCGGAGCGCATAGCTGTTATTGAAACGAAGATTCAAAAAGTTTCCGATAGCTGCGGTCCTTTACGCCCAGATGCCGCACCCTTCTATCCGAACAACCGCTAGTATTGATAGAATCCCCATCAGGAAGATGGTCAAAGCAAAATGGGTTCGGAGTAAATGAGTCTTTTAAGCTCTCATGGCAGATACAATTCTACAGGCAACATATCAAATTATTTCGCCACACAACCACCCAAATGGAAAGTGCCTATGTGTATGTGCTGACCTTTGTACCTTAAAAAGGCTAATGGATAAAAAACTAACCAGCGCGAAACACGGCGACTCGTCTAAGTTCTCTTTCAACGAAAATGAAATCACCTCTGAATCTCAGGAACGTACAGTTACCGAATTGAAACTCCTAACTGGACACAGTCACAATTCGCCCTACAGCACAGATGGGGCTTTAGTAATTGTAAACTACGCGGAAAAGGATTTGCTTCTTGATGGTAATAACCGAGTAAATTATTGGCATTCACAAGGTGACATGTCCAAAAAACTAAAATAAATTATCATCGGATTAAGTATCAAGGGGTCGGAGTACCTGAATTGAAAACCCCTGAACTGTCATTCTGAGCGAAGCGAAGAATCCCCCTTTTCTTTTTTCTGCCAAGAGAGATTCTTCGCTTCGCTCAGAATGACAATCTCCGTGTATCAAAGGGGTCGTCAAAGGGGTCGGAGTAAGTTGATCTGGGCGGTCTCGCACCCTAACCAAAAAGCTTCCCAAACTCCGCTTCATCAAAACCCGCTAGCAGTCCCTTGGCATGCACCACCAGCGGGCGGCGGATGAGGGAGGGGTTTTCGAGAGCGGCTTTGAGCGCGTTTGCGGCGTTCATGCCGCCCTTCACTTTGTCGGGAAGGCCGCGCCATGTGGTGCCCTTGCGGTTGAGGGCGTTTTCCCAGCCGAGCTCGCGGATGGCGCGTTTCAGCACCGCCTCGTCCGCGCCGAGTTTTTTGTAGTCGTGGAATTCATAGGCGACCTTGTGCTTGTCGAGCCATGCAAAGGCTTTCTTCATTGTGTCGCAATTTTTGATGCCGTAAACGGTGATGTTTTTCATGGGCTGATATTATACTAACCAAGCCCCAAATCCAGCTGCGGCTCGCCTGAAAAGGCTTCATTGAAATTCGACATGGTCACGCCCACAAGCCGGATGCCCGTACGCACCGGATAAACCGACCGTGCAAGCGCAAGGCTGATTTCCCTGAGCGTGCCGGCCGTGTTGACAGGCGTGGCGAGGCTGCGGCTGCGGGTGATTTGCTTGAAATCGGTGAATTTGATTTTGACGGTGACGGTACGGCCATAGACGCCGGTTTTTTCGCACCACCGCCACACATCGCCCGCCATCTCCGCCACGCCGGCCTCGATGTCGGCGGGTGCAGTCAGGTCTTCGGCAAAGGTGGTTTCCGCGCCTGAGGATTTGCGTTCCCTCTCCGGCTCGACCGCGCGGTAGTCTTCGCCGCGCGAAATGGCGTAGTACCAGCCCCCGCTTTTGCCGAAGTGCTGCTGCAGGAAGGCAAGCGACTGCGCGCGCAAATCGGCACCGGTGCGGATGCCGAGATTGTTCATTTTCTCCGCCGTCACCGGCCCGATGCCGTGAAACTTGGCAACAGAGAGTTTCTCGACAAAGGCAGCACCGTCTTGCGGCAGGATGGTGTATTGCCCGTCCGGTTTGTTGTGGTCGGAAGCCTGCTTCGCCAGAAACTTGTTGTAGGAAATGCCGGCGGAGGCCGTGAGGCCGGTTTTTGCGAATATCCGCGCACGGATTTCTTTTGCGGTCGCCGAGGCTGTCGGGATGCCGCGCAGGTTTTCGGTGACATCGAGATACGCTTCGTCCAGCGACAGCGGCTCGACCAGCGGGGTGTAATCGAGGAATATCTCGCGGATTTCATTCGAGACCGCTTTGTAGACGTCAAACCGGGGCGGCGTAAAAATCAGCTGCGGGCATTTGCGCATAGCGGTGGTGGAGGGCAAGGCCGAGCGCACCCCGAATTTGCGCGCCTCGTAGCTGGCGGCGGCCACAACGCCCCGTTTCGCGGCATAGCCCACGGCCACGGGCTTGCCCTTCAGCGCCGGGTTATCGCGCTGTTCGACGGATGCAAAGAATGCGTCCATATCGACATGAATGATTTTTCTCGGCGCTAACATCCCGCTCCCTTTCTGATCCAGTCATAGCACATTTCTCGCGAATGTTCATCATTTGTTCTCTTTTCATATTTTGCCAAAGGCGTGAGCCTGTTTGTCCCATTGCTTATCCCGTTGCCCTGCAATCAATAACAATCCTATCATCGTGAGTCCGCAGTTTTGGAGCGCCGGAATGCTTTGGGAAATAATATTCGAGATGCTCGGCGAGCTCTTCAAGGTGACGGGGGAAATTCTCTCGACATTTTGGAAGGTGCTCACCTCCATCTTCGGCAATTCCAAGGACGCCACGCCCGAGGAAAAAAAGCGCAAAAGCCAGCTGGTGCTGATCTTCGCGACACTCATGCTTTGCGTCGCGGTCGCGTTCATGTTCCCGCAGGTGCGGAAATTCGTTTTCGGCGGCGGCGGCGCGCGCATGCTCGCAGCGAAAAGCGGCCAGATGTTCGTTGAAAAGCAGCGCAATGACCTGCCCATGGGCGTGTACACGTCGCCCCAGCTTTACAAGAAAAAGAAAGCCGTGATCGTCGACGACGACGGCATGAAGCGCACCATTTTTTATTACTGGCACGCCCCGCCCGTTGCGCGTGGACAGAAACTGCCGCTGGTTGTCGTGCTGCACGGCAAAGACGGCCTCGACCAGGCGGCCGTTCACCTGCGCATGGGAGCCGTGCAAAAGAACTTCCCCGCTTTCCTGCTGATCCCCCAGTCGCCAAAGGGAAAAATCTGGGACGCGCCCGCGCGGTATGAAGGCCATGAATTCGCCAAGCCGCAGCCGCCTGCACCGGGCGCGGAAAACCGCTCGCTGCGCGACGCCGTCTACCTGCTGGCGAAAGCCACGACCGAGTGGCCCGTCGACGAAAGCCGGATGTATATTGTCGGCTGCGACGACGGCGCAGCGGGTGTCTATGGCGCTGCGGTAAATTACACCGGCGTTTTTGCGGCGGGCGTGGCGGTAGCGGGCAAATGGAGTTTTATCGACCGCAAGGTTCTCGCCAAGACGCCGCTTTTGATTTTGCAGGGATCGATCGACAAGTCGACCCCGCCTGAATTCGCGCGCAACCTGGCGCAGCTCATCACTGCGGCGGGCGGCAATGCGGCCTATCACGAATTCCCCGGCATTGCGCATGACTGCGATTCACCTAATTTCTATTCACATGCCGTGTGGCAATGGCTGTTCGCGCAGCACCGGCCGGAGCCCGAAGCCATCGAGCTCGACCCCGCGATCGAACCCATTCCCCAGCCTGCGACCGCAACAGTCGCTGCCCCTGCGACACCGGCACCTGTTTCAACCCCGGCGCGTTAAGTTAAGCGAACCTTAATTTCCCTCGTGTAGTCTCGTCAAAGGCATTCTTTTCTAGGTGGGGCAAACCATGGAAAAACCGGTCTACGGCAACGAGAAAATCCTTTTCTTCCTCGCATCTGCGATTTCGCTGCTGGTCTGGGGTGCCATCGGCTATACCACCCAGGGCTGGGTGCTGGCGGCGGTGCCGGTATTTTTCCTCGTTTATCTTTTCGCGCAATCGGGTTTCATTTGCTACCTGAGAGGTCAGGGTGCGCTTGTGTCCGACAGCCAGTTTCCCGACATTCAGGCGCGGGCGAAACTGTGCGCCGAGAAAACCGGCCTTGCTGTTACGCCGCGCGTTTACATTTTGAACGGCAACGGGGCGCTGAACGCCTTTGCCACCACCTTCCTGCGCAGGACTTATATCGTGCTGCTCTCCGACGTGCTCGACGGGCTCGAGGACAAGCCAGAGGCCATCAACTTTTATATCGGTCACGAAATGGGGCATATCGACCGCAAGCACCTTTTCTGGCAGCCGTTCCTCGCCCCTGCCCTCGCCCTGCCGCTGCTGGGAGCCGCCTATAGCCGGGCGCGCGAATACACCTGCGATATGTACGGCGCACTGTGCTGCCCGCCGGAAGCGGCGCAGCAGGGGCTGTCTCTGCTGGCTGTGGGGCCGAAACGCTACAAAACGCTGAATGTGGAGGAATACCTCGGCCAGACGCGCGAAACATCGGGCTTCTGGATGTCGTTCCACGAACTGATCGCGTCCTATCCGTGGCTGGTAAAACGGTATGCGCGGGTCTCGCCGGCACTTGGCCGTGAAGCCGCGCCGTCGCGCAACTTTTTTGCGTTCATTTTTGCGGCTTTTGTACCGCGCCTGAACCTGATTTCGCTGCTTATCATCTATTTCATGTGCTGGCGCTCGTGCTGCCTGGCAAGCTGCCCGGCATGGAGTTGTTCCTGCAGGCCGGCAAGCAGGCGGAG
>JAYUPV010000090.1:0-4567 GCA_043759865.1 Alphaproteobacteria bacterium
GGCAAAGGCATCGCCAACCCGCTCGCCACTATTTTAAGCGTCGCCATGATGTTCCGCTACTCCTTCGACATGAAGAAAGAAGCGGAGTTGCTGGAACAATCCATCGAAACCCTGCTGAACCGTGGCTTCCGCACAGCCGATATCATGTCGGATGGCGGCAAGAAACTCAGCACCTCCGACATGGGCGCAGCGCTTCTCGAAACCCTTTCCGCAGCAAAACAAAAGGCCGCTTAAATGAAGAAATACGACATCGTCTCCATCGGCGCGATCACCGTTGACATGCAGCTGACGGCACAGGACGCCGATCTTGCCGCGCATGGCTTGAAAAAAGGCTTTTCAAATCTGGTGAGTGCGAAGGCGGCGGCGGAGATTGCGGGCGGGTTGCAATGCTCGCGCAACCCGGGCGGCCCCGGTACGAATGTCGCGACGGGTGTGGCCCTTCGCGGCGGTTCTGTTGCATTGACCGGCAAGATTGCGAACGACGATAACGGGAAATTCATTACCCAGCGCATGCAAGACCACGGCGTCGATTTCATGCCGCTGCTGCCCGATGACCCGGCGACGGGGACGACGGTCATTCTCGCCCTGACCACGCCGGACAAGGAACGCAGCTTCGCTTTCGCCCCCGGTGCCAGCATGCAGATGAAGCCAGAGGATATCGACGCAGCGCTGCTCGCGCAGGCCAAGATAACTTATATCGACAGTTACCTGTGGCAGACAGAAAACGGGCGCGAGACCGTGCATCATGCAGCGGAAACCGCCAGGCAATCGGGCGGCAGGGTCGTGCTCGCGCTCAACGACGCGCATCTGGTGGCACAGCACCGCGTGGCTATCCTTGCGCTTGCCACATCGCATGCCGACATACTGGTCGGCGACAAGGGCGAGTTCATGGCACTGTTCGGCACCGGTACCGTTGCGGACACGGCGGCGGAGATTGGCAAACTCAACATCACCGCCTCCATCACCGCAGGCGCGCAAGGCGCATATGTGGTCGAGAACGGAATCACCACCCACATCCCCGTGCAAAAAATAGACAAGACGAAAATTGTGGACACCAACGGCGCGGGCGACCAGTTCGCGGCGGGGTTCATCTACAGTCTGTCGCAGGGCAAAAGCGCGGTCGAGGCGGGCGAGACCGGATCAAAATGGGCGGGCGATATTATCCAGCATTTCGGCGCGGAGCCGAAAGTGGGCAAAAACGCCCCGCCGAATATCCAGAATCCGGCGCAACCGCTCAAACCTGCCGCTTAGGCACCTCTAAATCCCATAATGCATTAACCGGATTTTATATCTGGCGCGGTAGTATTTTGCTAACATTTCAGGACGTTCGGGGCTGAACCGGTTATCGAGGTGTGTTGATGCTGAAACTACTGAAACCCTTTTACACGCTGCTGTTCATTGCGGGTTTTTTCCTGCTGCAACAGGCGACGCTGAAGGCCGACACCGAGACCGCACCCTCGAGCGCAACGCCGCTCGCCATCGTCATCAAGGTTGACGGCATCATCAGCCCTGCGACCTATGACCTTATCAAGCGCAACCTCGCCGAAGCCGCCAAGCGCAACGCCGATATCGCCATCCTCGAAATGCAGACACCGGGCGGGCTTTACGACAGCATGCAGCAGATCATTCAAACCATTCTCGACAGCCCCGTGCCTGTCGCGACCTATGTAAGCCCGCCGGGCTCGCACGCGGCGAGCGCCGGAACGTATATCCTGTACGCGAGCCATATCGCGGCCATGGCGCCCTCGACCGTCATCGGTGCTGCAACGCCGATTAAAATGGGCGACAACAGTGCGCCTGACAATTCCGACCCCACGCTGCCCGAAAAGACCAAGGAAGGCGCCCAGCCCAAATCGACGCTGGAGCACAAAATGGTCAACGACGCCGCCGCTTACATTCGCGGCCTTGCCGAGCTGCGCGAACGCAACGCCGAATGGGCCGAGCGGGCTGTGAGAGACGCGGAAAGCATTACGGCCACCGAGGCGCTGTCGAAAAAGGCGATTGATTTGATTGCGGTCGACGTCAAGGAACTGCTGGAGAAAATCGACGGCCGCACGGTGAAAATGCCCAAAAACACCACCATGAAACTGCGTACCAAGGGTGCGCGCACCGAAACCATCACCGCCGACTGGCGCACCGAACTACTGGAGCTTATCGCGCACCCGAACGTCGCCTTTATGCTCATGACGCTTGGTTCCTACGGACTTATCTATGAATGCATCAACCCGGGCGCAATTGTGCCGGGCGTTATCGGCCTTATCAGCTTTATCCTCGGCCTGTTCGCCATGAACGTTCTGCCGATTGATTATACCGGTCTTGCGCTGATGCTGGTCGGCATCGCGCTCATGATCGGCGAGGCGTTTGCGCCGACCTTCGGCGCGCTTGGCATCGGGGGGGCCATCTCATTCGCCGTGGGGTCGACGATGCTCATCGATAGTGTGGATCCAAATTTCGGGATAGACCCGTGGCTGATCGCGGGGACGACGCTTGCGAGCCTGGGCTTCCTTTCCGTGCTGCTGACGGTCGCCTTGCGCGCACAGCGCCTGCCGCCCACGACGGGTATCGAGGAAATGAAAGCGGCTGTCGCCGAAGTTATCAGCTGGTCGCAGGGTCAGGGCGAAGTGCGCGTGACCGGCGAAATCTGGAAGGCCTCGGCCGCCTCGCCCGAATTCATTATCGACAAGGGCGATAAAGTCAAAATCGTCGAGATCGACGGGCTGCGCCTGATTGTTAAGCCGGAACAGACAAGCTAAGACAACACGAAACAAATAACTTAAAAGACAACAAAAGGATATTCACTATGGGTGGTTTAGGGTTTCTCGCATTTATACTTGTTCTCGTACTCATCTTTCTCGGTTATTCGGTACGCATTTTGCGCGAATACGAACGCGGCGTGGTCTATACGCTCGGCCGTTATAGCGGCGCGAAAGGCCCCGGCCTTATCATCCTGATCCCGATTGTGCAGCAGATGGTCCGCGTCGACCTCCGCGTCCGCACCATCGACATCCCGAGCCAGGACATCATCTCGAAAGACAACATCTCGGTGAAGGTGAACGCGGTGGTTTACTTCCGCGTCATGGAGCCGGGCCGCGCGATGAACAACGTGGCAGACTTCATGCGCGCAACATCGGAGCTGTCGCAGACGACCCTGCGCGAAGTTCTCGGCAAACATGAACTCGACGACCTGCTGACCGCGCGCGACAAACTTTCCGCCGATATCCGCGAGCTGCTCGACAGCCAGACCGACCAGTGGGGCATCAAGGTTTCCAACGTCGCGCTCAAGCATATCGACCTTGCAGAATCCATGATCCGCGCCATCGGCCGTCAGGCGGAGGCGGAACGCGAACGCCGCGCGAAAATCATCTCGGCCGAAGGGGAACTGCAGGCCGCCGACAAACTGGTGGAAGCCGCCAACAAGCTCTCCGGTTCGGGTGCAATGCAGCTGCGTTACCTCTCGGCCTTCCAGGACATCGCGAATGACCGCACCAGCACCATCATCCTGCCGCTGCCAATGGACTTCCTGAAAAAACTGACCTGATGATTGTTGCCAGCCTTCACATCTATCCCGTCAAGGGGTGCAGGGCTGTTGACCTGACCGAGGCCGCGTTAGAGCAACGCGGCCTCGCGCATGACAGGCGCTGGATGATTGTGGACGCAAACGGCAAATTCATCACCCAGCGCGAACAACCGAAGCTCGCCACCATCCGAGCGGAAATCGAGGCGGGCGAGCTTGTGCTCTCGCATGCAGGCGGCGATATTTGCGTGAAACCTCCCTCACCCGATGCACCGCGCCTGCCTGTCACGCTGTGGAAGCAGCAGATTGAAGGCTATGCGGCGGGCGAGGTCAGCGACAAATGGCTCAGCGATTTTCTCGGGCTTCCCTGCCGCCTTGTCTGGCAGGGCGATCTGCCGCGCGCGGTTTCAACACAATACGCGCCCGAAGGTTCGATGACGGGGTATGCCGACGGTTTCCCGCTGCTCGTCACCACCACCGCTTCGCTTGACGACCTCAACCGCAGACTTCCGGCACCGCTGCCCATGAACCGCTTTCGCCCCAACATTGTTATCGAAGGCGCGCAAGCGTGGGAGGAAGACGGCTGGAAAAAAATCCGCATCGGCAGTACCGACATTGATATCTCGAAACCCTGCACGCGCTGCGTGGTCACGACGACCGACCAGCAAACCGGCGCGAAGGAAAGCAACGAGCCGCTGAAGACTCTCAAAGATTTTCGCCTGCTGCGCACGCCAGCTCTTACGGGTGTTGTGTTCGGCCAGAACGCAACGCCGCTTGGCCGGGAGATTCTCAAAACCGGTGATAATGTCGCCATTCTCGAATCCCAAACGCCGCCGGCCTTTGTTATTGCGGCTTAAACTGCTGTATTTATTGACATAAATTAACCTTGAGGCGGCGAGGCTTTTTAAGGTATTCTCCCCACCTGCACCGTTTGGGTAAGCAAATCCTCATATTCTTCGCGGAGAGGTGGCCGAGCGGTTGAAGGCGATCGCCTGGAAAGCGGTTAAACTGTAACAGGTTTCGTGAGTTCGAATCTCATCCTCTCCGCCATCT
>JAYUPV010000091.1:0-5330 GCA_043759865.1 Alphaproteobacteria bacterium
GTGGAAGGCTGGCGCGTGATGGAGATTATCCGCGATTACGGCGCGCGCGACCCGAAACTCGGCATCAAGGCCGAATGCGGCGGATCGCTCGCCTGCGCGACCTGCCATGTATATGTCGACGAAGCATGGTTCGGCAAACTGGTGCCGCCGAATGACGAAGAACAGGGCATGATGCTGGACGAGGCGTTTGACGTGAAAGAAAACTCGCGCCTCTCCTGCCAGATTTTAATGACCGAAGAACTGGACGGGCTGAAAGTGACGCTTGCCCCCGGAACGGAACCATAAACGAAAGATGACGGATATGAGCAATATCGACGCCCTGAAAAAAGAAATCGTTAAAACGGTGAAGGCCGCGAACGATATCACCTCGCTCGAAGAAGTGCGTGTTTCGGCGCTTGGCAAAAAGGGCAAGGTTACGGGACTGATGCAGACCCTCGGCACTTTGTCGCCCGATGCGCGCAAGGAAATGGGTCAGGCGCTCAACCGCCTGAAGGACGAAATCACCGCCGAGATCGAGGCGCGCGCCGTGACGCTGAAAAGCGCAGCACTCGGCGACCGCCTGCAAAAAGAAAAAGTCGATATCAGCCTTTCGCCCCGCCCCGCGCAAAAAGGCTCTATCCACCCCATCACCCAGTCGGTCGAGGAGATGATGGTGATTTTCGCCGATATGGGCTTTAGCGTTGCCGAAGGGCCGGAAATCGAGGACGACTTCCACAACTTCACCGCACTCAACTTCCCGCCCGGTCACCCCGCGCGCGCGATGCACGACACTTTCTATTTCCCCGACGCTCCCGGCAAAGAAGGGTTGGAAGCAAAGCGCCTGTTGCGCACACATACCTCGACCGTGCAGGTGCATGTGATGCAGACGCAAAAACCGCCCATCCGGGTTATCATCCCCGGCCGCACCTTCCGT
The DNA here is from genome assembly GCA_043759865.1 of Alphaproteobacteria bacterium. Classification (GTDB taxonomy): domain Bacteria; phylum Pseudomonadota; class Alphaproteobacteria; order Micavibrionales; family UBA2020; genus JAPWJZ01. The sequence goes on from JAYUPV010000091.1 coordinate 914, forward strand.
TCCGACTACGACATGACGCACACCCCCATGTTTAACCAGATGGAGGGCCTGCTGATCGACAAGGCAACGCATATGGGGCACCTGAAAGGCTGCCTTATCGAATTCTGCCGCCGCTTTTTCGAGGTCGACACCCTGAAATCGCGTTTCCGCCCCAGCTTTTTCCCCTTCACCGAACCTTCGGCTGAAATGGATATCGGCTGCTCGCGCGCGGGCGGCGAGCTGAAAATCGGCGAGGGCGAAGACTGGCTCGAAATCCTCGGCTGCGGCATGGTGCATCCGAATGTGCTGAAAAACTGCGGCATCGACCCCGATATTTATCAGGGCTTCGCTTTCGGCATGGGCATCGAGCGCGTGGCGATGCTGAAATACGGCATCCCCGATCTTCGTACATTTTTTGATTCAGACCTGCGCTGGCTGCGCCATTACGGCTTCGGCCCGATGGAACAGCCCAACGGTGCACTCACGTAAAGGAATACTGCCATGAAATTCAGCCTCAGCTGGCTCAAGGAATTCATCGACACCGCAGCGTCGCTCGATGAAATCTCGCAAAAACTCACCGCCATCGGCCTTGAGGTCGAGGGCATTGTTGATCCTGCGAAAACGCTCAGGGGTTTTATCGTGGCCCATGTGGTCAGCGCCGAAAAACACCCCGATGCCGACAAGCTGCAATGCCTGATCGTCGATACCGGCACGGAAAAGCTGAAAGTCGTCTGCGGCGCGCCGAATGCGCGGGCGGGCATGAAGGGCGTTTTCGCGCCTGCGGGCAGCTATATTCCCGGTTCCGACATGACTTTGAAAAAGTCCATGATACGCGGGCAGGAATCAAACGGCATGATGTGTTCGGAGCGCGAGCTGGAGCTTTCGACCGAACATGCGGGCATTATCGAACTGCCCGACTCTTTCACGACCGGCAGCGCGGCGGCTATCGCATTAGGACAGAACGACCCCGTCATCGAAATCAACCTGACCCCCAACAGGGGCGACTGCGCGGGCATCCTTGGCATCGCGCGCGACCTTGCGGCGGCAGGGCTTGGCAAACTGAAGCCCCTGCCCACCACCCCTGTGGCCGGAAAATTCAAAAGCCCTGTGACTGTGACGCTGCAAGACAGCTCTGCCTGCCCGCTTTTCATCGGGAGGTATATCAAGGGCGTTAAAAACGGCCCGTCGCCCAAGTGGCTGGCCGACCGCCTGAAATCTGTCGGGCTGCGCCCCATTTCGGCGCTGGTCGATATCACCAATTATTTCACCATCTCCTGCGCGCGCCCCTTGCATGTATTCGATGCCGATAAATTAAAAGGCAATATCCATGTGCGCCTGTCGAAAAAAGGCGAGAAGCTGGATGCGTTGAACGATAAATCTTATGAACTCGACGACGGCATGACCGCCGTTTGCGATGATTCAGGCGTTCTTGGCCTCGGCGGCATTATCGGCGGCAGGTCTTCCGCCGTTTCGGAATCCACCGTGAATGTCTATCTCGAAGTCGCCTGTTTCGACCCCGTTCGCACGGCGAAAACCGGCCAGAAGCTGCAAATCGACAGCGATGCCCGTTACCGTTTCGAGCGCGGCATCGACCCCGCCTTCACCGCCCAGGGCGCGGAGCTGGCGACGAGAATGATCCTCGAAATTTGCGGCGGCGAAGCCTCGGAAGTCTTCACCGCTGGCACCACCCCCGCCAACGCCCGCACGGTCACCTATGCACCGGAGAGATTAAAGCTGCTCGGCGGCATGGATTTGCCTGTGGCGCGTCAGAAGGACATTCTTGCGGCACTTGGTTTTGTGGTTCATGACAGCGGAAAGGCTTGGGCCGTCACCGCCCCGTCATGGCGCGGCGATGTGGAGGGCAGCGCCGATATCGTGGAAGAAATTTTGCGTGTCGAAGGCTACGACAATATCCCCGCCGTCTATGTGCGGCCGCCGCCCGAAGAAAAACGCTCGGGGCTCAGCCCCCTTGCAAAGCGCGTGGTGACATCGAAACGCATCCTTGCCGCGCGCGGGCTGCATGAAACGATTACATGGTCGTTCATGGATGATGCGACATCGGACCTGTTCGGCGCGCAGCACCACCAGAACAAGAAGACGCTGACGCTGACCAACCCGATTTCTTCGGATCTTGCTGTCATGCGCCCGTCTATTCTGCCGAACCTGATCAACGCCGCAGGGCGCAACGCCGACCGTGGCTTTGCCGATGCCTGCCTGTTCGAGATTGGCAACTGTTTCAAGTCGACCGACGCGGCGGGACAAGTCATGACCGCAACCGGCCTGCGGTCGGGCAACGCTGTCGCCCGCCATTGGGCACAAACAGTGCGCGATACCGACGCTTTTGATGCCAAGGGCGACGCGCTGTCGGTGCTGGAAAGCTGCGGCGTCAACCCCGCAAGCGTGCAGATAACGGCGGATGCGCCCGAATGGTATCATCCGGGTCGCTCAGGCGCGCTTCGCCTTGGCCCCACGGTGCTGGCTTATTTCGGCGAGATTCACCCCGGCGTACTGGCCGCCATGAAGCGCGACGAGAAATATGCGGGGTTCGAGGTCTTCCTCGCGCACCTGCCCGCGCCGAAGAAAAAAGGCCCGCGCAAGGAACTGCTGAAACCCTCCCCCTTCCAGCCCCTCAGCCGCGATTTCGCCTTTGTGGTCGATGAAGGCATGGAAACCGAAAAAATCGTGCGCGCCGTCAAGTCGGTGGACAAGGCACTGATCGTGCATGTCGAAATTTTTGACGTGTATACGGGCAAGGGCGTGGAGCCGGGCAAGAAATCGATCGCTATCGGCGTGACCATCCAGCCTTTCGAAAAAACGCTGACCGACGACGAAATTACCGCGCTGTGCCAGAAAATAACCGACAGCGTGGTGAAACAAACCGGCGGGGTGCTGCGTGCGTAAAATAATCTCCGTTTTGGGTCTGCTGCTGCTGGCGGCCTGCGCGTCTTCCGCCGATTACGAGGCGAGACTGAACCGCTGGATCGGCGCTTCGGAGCGCGACCTTGTCACCACCTGGGGCGTGCCTGACAAGCAGTATCAGGTAGACATCAACATAAAAATGCTCGCCTATGTCGACAGACAAAATGTGAGCTATCCCGGCACATTCTCCACCTGCCTTGGCGGTGGTGGCGGCAGGTTCGGGTACAGCAACTGTATCGGCGGCACGCCACCCTCAAGCGAGTCCTATACCTGCGAGACCACTTTCATGCTGGTTGGCGGTCGCGTTTCGAAATGGGGACACAAGGGCAACAGCTGCCGGACTTATTAAACAACCCATGCCAAACAAAAAGGCCCGGAGTTTCCTCCGGGCCTTTTGCATTTTTAGTTTAAATGATTAACGCTTTGCTTTCGGCGCTTTCGGCTTTGCAGCGGCCTTCTGCACATTCTTTTGTTCGGGCTTCATATCGTCATTGGGCTTGTTGACAGCGCCGACAAACAGCACCGCGCCTGATTTCACGTCCTGCAGTGCGAACGCAAAGCTGCGGTCGAACTTGACATCGAGATGCGGGACGGGCATGGGCATAGCACTGGTGCGTTTCATGCCGACAACGGTTACGGCTGCGGCCTCGGAGCCTTCTTCGTCGGTCTTGAAGACGGTGTCGTGGCTGATTTTGCCGATGTTAATTTGCCGTCCGTCTTTCTTGGTCATCCTGGAGAAGTCGGCGGCGCCGGTGAATGCCAGATTGACGCCGAGACTCTTCATCGCAGGGATGAGGTCGAACTTCTGCTTGATGTCGAGGCGCGGCAGCTCGGCCGAACCGGTCGCGGTGCGGAAGGCCGCCTGATCGAGCCATTCGGGCACTTTGCCGTTGGACTGCGACGCGAGCCAGTCGCGCGCGGATACTGAATCATCATGCGGGCGGACGAGAACGATACGCATGGTGGGGCGTTTACCGTTCTGGACATCTTTTTCGCCGTAGTTGAGGGCGATGGCATCAAAGTCTTTGCCCTGCACGATGCTGAAATCATCACGGCGGCCGAAGTCCTGATGCATGGTCGGCGTTTTCGAAACCGCGCCGCCGTCCTGCGTATAGGTTTTGTCGTCGGTCAATTTTTTATCAAACTTGTGCGTCCATTCGCCTTTGAAATAAAGCGCGGAAGCAAGGATGGCAACATCGTCTGGCCCCAGCTTGTCGAGCACGTTCGGGATCAGGCCCTTGGTGTTGTCGCTGGCCCATTTGTTGATTTTGTCGACCGTCGCCTTGCTAAAAGGCTCGGCGCTGATTTCGGCCTTGAATTCGGCTTTCATGTCTTTGGCGAATTCGGGCTTCAGTTCGACCTGCTTGCTGTTGACCCAGATGCCGTTGGCGGTCGAGAGCTCGACCGAGCCCTTGTTGGCAGCGAGAATTTCGCTATCGAGCGTCGCATAGTCTTTCGCGGCGACGTCGAGGTCCTTGCCCTTCACGACGAACTGGCGCAAACGCTGTTCGGCGTGAAG
>JAYUPV010000092.1:0-3470 GCA_043759865.1 Alphaproteobacteria bacterium
CAAGGCGCTTCGCGGTTTATTAACTAAGGTACTGGATTTCCGCCTTCCGCCGTCGCCAAGGCTTCGGCGGACGCGTCGCGGGAATGGCTGTGAGTCTGCTTTTATAAATGTGCTGCGCGGACTGGACCCCGGCTTTTGCCGGGGTGGCGGTTATGACGGGTCGGGATTCCAATTTACTCTGCCCCCTTCGGACTTGTAGAGTGGGGCATGTTCGGCCTGTTCAAATCGAAGACGTATCAAGACTCGCAGCTCGGCGCGTTTACGTGCAAGGGCGGTAAGCGGCGTGGCAATATGACGCTCGCGGGGCAGGGGGAGATTGGGTTGTTGCTCGCGGGCGGCGGCGATGCGCCGGAGGCGAAGGCTATCGAGGTGGTGGGTGCGCTGCCGCAGCAATACGCGGCGCTGCGCCCTGAAATTCAAAAGGCTTTGTTCGATCATTACGCGCCTTATGCCGAAAGCGGCTTCAGCGACCTCAAGGTTGAGAATGATGAAACATTGTGGAAACATGTGCGGATTCTCGGCGTATTGGTTGAGCCATTGAGCGGCGTTATGACGGCGGAAATCGCCATCGCGACCGATTGGGACGAAGAACACATCCTTGGCGCACGCATGCAGGCGGGAAAACTCACCGAGTTGAACGGCAGCATTTTGTGCGAATTTTAAAAAAAAGAGGATGTAAAATGGACGACGTAAAAGATTCAAACGGCAACAAGCTTGCGGAGGGGGACAGCGTTTCGCTGATCAAGGATTTGCCGGTAAAGGGCACGAATATTACGCTCAAGCGCGGCACGGTTATCAAGAACATCCACCTGACCGACAACCCCGGGGAAATCGAGTGCCGGGTGGAGAAGATCAAGGGACTGGTGCTGAAGACTTGTTTTTTGAAGAAGGCGTAGGCAGTAAATGTCATCCCAGCGAATGCTGGTATCCTCGCAAATATAGCCATTGCCGCTATGTGGCAATGTTTTAAAATTTACGGAGATGCCAGCCTTCGCTGGCATGACGGGACGGGGGTGGGGCATGAGCGAGGAGCCGACATGGGAAGATTTGCTGGCGGGGAAGGGGTGTCCTTTCTGCGTGCCGCGCGGGGAGCGCAACGAATTTTCGGTGAAGGTGCAGGCGTTGTCGGTGTCGACGCTGTATCTCGATCGCTCGCAGCTTTATCGCGGCTATTGCGCGTTGATATTTTCGGCGCGGCATGCGACGGGGCTGGAGCAGTTGAGCGATGACGAGTATGCGCAGTACACCGCCGACCTGCGCCGCGCGATGAAGGCGATTGCGGGGGCGGTGAAGCCGGATTTGATGAATTACGCTTCGCTCGGCAATTCCATTCCGCATCTGCATTATCACATTATCCCGCGCTACAAGACCGACCCGCGCTGGCGCGTTAATCCGTTCGGCAACATGACGCACACGCCGCTTGGCAGCGAGGCGGAGTATGACGAGCTGGTGGCGGGGATACGGGCGGGGTTATGAGACGCATCATGCCACCGCATGTAAAACATGGCGCGCTATCCCTCACCCCTGCTTTCGCAGGGGCGACAGGAGATACGGGGGTAGCCACACGGATAAAGATTACGGAAAAGTGCGGTGGTAACATCTGAAACGCCTGTTTTCCCCTGCAAATTCAGCGTCTTTTTTATGGATTGCACCCTCTGGCGCGGTCTTGTAATGTCTCTGGCGAGACTTACATCATCGCCAGCGAAAATCAAAATTAAGGACTAGAGAAACCATGGCCTCCGCGATCGAGCAATTTGCCTCCAACGTAAATTTGAGCGTTTTTTCAAAGGCGACGGAGCTGAAGCAGCGGTTGTGGTTCACCTTGTTCGCGCTCATTATTTACCGCGTCGGCACGCACATTCCGCTGCCGGGCATCGACCCTTCGGTGTGGAGCGATGTGTTCTCGCAAAAAGTCGGCGGCGTGCTCGACATGTTCAACATGTTCTCGGGCGGCGCGCTGCAGCGGATGTCGATTTTCACGCTCAACATCATGCCGTACATTTCCGCTTCCATCATCATGCAGCTCCTGACGTCCATGAGCCCGCAGCTGGATGCGATGAAAAAAGAAGGTGAATCGGGCCGCAAACGCCTGAACCAATACACCCGCTACGGCACTATTTTCCTTGCTGCTCTGCAGGCCTGGGGCCTCGCGGTCGGGCTTGAGAATATGCAGAGCTCAATAGGCTCGGTCGTTATCAACGCCGGCATTTATTTCCGCATCACCACGCTCATCACCATTGTGGGCGGCACCATGTTCCTCGTCTGGCTCGGCGAGCAGATTACCTCGCGCGGGGTCGGCAACGGCATTTCGCTGATCATCTTCGCTGGCAGCGTGGCGGGTATTCCGCACGCTGTCGTCGGCACGCTGGAACTCGGCCGCACGGGCGCTATTTCGACCGTCACCATTTTCGGCATTATCCTCATGGTTGTCGCTGTCGTTTCCTTCATCGTGTTCATGGAACGCGCGCAGCGCCGCGTGGTGGTGCAGTATCCGAAACGAATGGTCGGCAACCGCATGTCGGGCGGTGAGGCAAGCCATATGCCGCTGAAACTCAACACCTCGGGCGTTATCCCGCCCATCTTCGCATCGTCGCTTTTGCTGCTGCCCATGACGGTTATGGGGCTTTCCGGCACCGCCGCCGGCGGCGACGGCATCATGGACCAGATCGTGCGCTACATGCATCCCGGCCAACCTGTGTATATGGCGACGTATGGCCTGCTGATCATTTTCTTCGCGTTCTTCTACACCGCCATCGTGTTCAACCCCGATGAAACGGCCGACAACCTGCGCAAATACGGCGGCTTTGTTCCGGGCATCCGCCCCGGCAAGGCGACGGGCGATTATCTCGATTACGTTTTGACGCGCATCACGGTGCTTGGCGCTGCCTACCTCGTCGCCATCTGCCTGCTGCCCGAATTCATGACGCGCGAATTCAACCTGCCGTTTTATTTCGGCGGCACCAGCCTGCTCATCTCCGTCTCGGTCATGATGGACACGGTGGCGCAGATACATTCGCACCTGCTGGCGCACCAGTATGAAGGCCTTATCAAGAAAGCAAAACTGAGGGGAGCCCGTAAATGAGACTGATCCTGATCGGCCCGCCCGGCGCGGGCAAGGGGACTCAAGCGGAAAGACTTTCAAAGAAATACAGCATCCCGACCATTTCGACGGGCGACCTGTTCCGCGCGCGGGTGAAAGACCCGAACGATCCCCTCGGCAAGCAGATCAAGGACATCATGGACAAGGGCGGTCTTGTGCCCGACGACATCACCATCAAGATGCTGTCCGAGCGTCTTGACAAAGACGACACCAAAAACGGTTTCATCCTCGACGGCTTCCCGCGTTCCGTGCCGCAGGCCGAAGCGCTTGAAAAATTGCTGCAGGAAAAGAAAATCAAGATCGACGCGGTTGTGCAGATTTCGGTCGACGACAATGAAATCGTGTCGCGCATCGCGGGCCGTTTTTCCTG
>JAYUPV010000093.1:0-5261 GCA_043759865.1 Alphaproteobacteria bacterium
GCAAGGGCCGCACCGCCGATAGCGCGTCATCGGAAGACCGTTTCGAGGCGTTGAAAAAATACTCCCGCGACCTGACCGAAGCCGCGCGCAACGGCAAGCTCGACCCCGTTATCGGGCGCGACGAGGAAATCCGCCGCGTTATACAAGTGCTGGCGCGCCGCACGAAAAACAACCCCGTCGTTATCGGCGAACCCGGTGTCGGCAAGACGGCGATTGCCGAAGGTCTTGCTATGCGCATCGTGAAGGGCGACGTGCCCGAGGCGCTGAAAGACAAGCGCCTGCTGTCGCTCGATCTCGGCGCCATGATCGCGGGCGCGAAATATCGTGGTGAATTCGAGGAACGCCTGAAAGCCGTGCTGGATGAAATCCGCGCTGCGGCGGGCGAAGTTATCGTGTTCCTTGACGAATTGCATACGCTGGTCAGCGCCGGCAAGGCCGAAGGCGCGATGGACGCGGGCAACATGCTGAAACCTGCGCTTGCGCGCGGCGAACTGCACATGGTGGGCGCGACCACGCTCGACGAATACCGCAAGCATATCGAAAAAGATGCCGCGCTCGAGCGCCGCTTCCAGCCCGTGTTCGTGAAAGAGCCGACGGTGGAAGACACGATTTCCATCCTGCGCGGGCTTAAAGAGAAATACGAAATGCACCACGGCGTGCGCATCACCGACAGCGCGATTGTTGCGGCGGCGACGCTTTCCAGCCGTTACATCGCCGACCGCTTCCTGCCCGATAAGGCGATCGACCTGATTGACGAAGCCTCGGCGCGGCTGCGCATGGAGGTGGATTCCAAGCCAGAAGAACTTGACGAAATGGACCGCCGCATCATCCAGCTGAAAATCGAGCGCGAGGCGCTGAAAAAGGAAACAGCAGACAAGGCGACCAAAGACCGTCTTGTGACACTCGACGAAGATTTGAAAGACCTCGAGCAGAAATCGGCCGAAATCACTTCGCGCTGGAAGGCTGAGAAGGAAAAACTCTCAAGCGGCCAGAAATTGCAGGAAGACCTCGAGCGCGCGCGCATCGAGCTGGAACAAATGCACCGCAGCGGCAACTGGACGCGCGCGGGCGAGCTGACCTATTCGGTTATCCCTCAACTGGAAGCAAAACTGGCCGAAGTCACCAAGGCGGCGGGTGCTGCGATGATCAACGAGGAAGTGCGCGACAGCGACATCGCCGAAGTGGTGAGCCGCTGGACGGGCATCCCTGTTGACAAGATGATGCAGGGCGACCGCTCTCGCCTGCTGAAAATGGAAGAACACCTGAAGGAGCGCGTGATCGGGCAGGAAGAAGCGGTTTCCGCCGTCGCCAACGCCGTGCGCCGCGCGCGCGCAGGCTTGCAGCGCAAGAACCAGCCTATTGGAACATTTTTGTTTCTCGGGCCCACGGGCGTGGGCAAAACGGAACTGGCGAAGGCGCTGGCTGAATTTTTGTTCGACGACGAAGCCGCCATGTTGCGTATCGATATGTCTGAATACATGGAAAAACACTCGGTCGCCCGCATGATCGGCGCGCCTCCCGGCTATGTCGGCTATGACGAAGGCGGGGCGCTGACCGAAGCCGTGCGCCGCAGGCCGTATCAAATCGTGTTGTTCGACGAAGTCGAAAAAGCGCACAAAGACGTATTCAACATTTTGCTGCAGGTGTTCGATGATGGCCGCCTGACGGACGGGCAGGGGCGCGTGGTGGATTTTTCCAATACCGTTCTTATCATGACCTCCAACCTCGGCTCCGACTTCCTTGTCAACCTGAAGGACGGCGAAGACGTTGAAGACGCGCGCGATGATGTAATGGGCGTGGTCCGCGAAGCCTTCCGTCCCGAATTCCTGAACCGTATCGACGAGATATTGCTGTTCCGTCGCCTCTCGCGCGACATCATGGTCAACATCGTCGATATCCAGCTGCGCGGGCTCGAAGGTATGCTGGCCGAGCGGCATATTTCGCTTGAACTCGACAACGCGGCCAAAAAATATCTTGCCGATGCGGGCTATGACCCCATGTACGGCGCAAGGCCGCTGAAACGCGTGATACAGAAAGACCTGCAGAATCCGCTCGCCAATCTTATCATTGAGGGGAAACTCCCCGATGACAGCGCGGTTACCGTGAGTGCTTCGAAAGAAGGTCTTGTTATCACAGCGAAGGCGAAAGACGCGAAACCTGCGAAGGCAGCGAAATCAAACGGCGCAGCGGCCTAGGCGCGCTTCATTGCCAGTTGCTTTGCATGCTCTATCATGTAGCCCGGCATCCAGAAGCCTTCGAGGGCGTAGACTTTCCATCCGTCGGAATAGATTGCGGCGGGGCCGTCGGGGCAATGAAGGCGCCCGCCGCTATCTGCATGCAGCCTCACAGGGGGATCCGAGGCGTAACAGGCATGCTCTTGGGGAAGGATGAATTCGAGGTTTTCGGCGGGTGCCTGCGCGCAACGCAGCAGGCCATGTTCGCGCAGGCCGAGGCTGTCGCGCACGAACAGGTTGAAAAAATCGACCAGCCTTGCGTCGTTGCGGTAGACGCAGATATCGCCGACATTGGAAGCCCCGTTGCGCGACAGCTGTTGCAACACCGGAAGCGCAGGCCCCGCATCGGCGAGCGAGCGGAACAGCGATAGCAACGGATTTTGCGGCACGGGCGCAATTTCGCGACGCGAGGCTTCCTGCCATGCCTGGCATATATATGTCTTGATGTTCGGCCCCGCCGTTTTGGATATTGCCGCATCAAGCATGGCGAAAGGCGAGCCGAACCATGTTATCTGCGCGGGCTGCGTAAAGCCTGCGCCACGGTACAGCGCCTTGATTGCCATTTCGGCGCGCGCGCGGTGGCGCGAATTTTCGGGCATACAATCTTCCATTGCCATTCTCCTTCACGAAAATGGAGGTGCTTCAAAAACTTGTGATTTTGTCGGGGCAGCGCTCAAAATACGACTCAGGAGCCTCACCATTGCCCATACTTTTAATTATACTCAAATTTGCTTAAAATTTTATGAATTGCAAATCGTTGAGAAATAAGGATTAAATTCTGCGGATCGCGGTTACGCCTTTTGCGCGGACATCGACTTCCCACAGCGGCTCGATATTTACCTTCATGTGGAAGGCGTTGGCGTGGAGGAGATTGTCGGCGTCGGCCAGGATGCCGACATGGCCTTTGAAGAAAACAAGGTCGCCGGTGCGCGGCCTGTCGGCGGACGTGCCGAGTGTGATCTGCTGTTCCGTATCGCGCGGTGCTTCCACGCCCGCCCGCCCGAGGCAGACCTGCACAAGGCCGGAACAGTCGATGCCGAAGCCGCTGCGCCCGCCCCAGTAATAGGGCGTTTCGATGAATTTCTTTGCAGTCGCCAGATGGTCGCTGTCAGTTGCGGCCACGGGCGAGAGGTGCTTGGCGTAAATCCATGTGCCGCTGGAAAGCCGCGCATAGCCGTCGCCGGTTTCCATCACCTGCACGCGGCTGCCGAAGCTGACCGTGCCGAGGCAGGCGGATTTCATGGTGGCGTCTTTATAAACCTGACTGCGTGCGGCGGTTACGACATGCGTTGTGGCAAAGGCGGGGCGCAGGAAACGTTTTTCTACCCAGCCTGGGTATTTATCGTGCGCGCAATAGCCCTTGCACCAGTTTCCCTTCTCTAGTTCCACGACAAAAATTTCGCCGGAGACAAGCTGCGTCTCGAACTTGCCTTTCGGCACGTCGGTATCCGGCGTTTCGCGCACATCGGCATTGGGCGTGATGACGGCGTATTGGGTCATGCGCCGTATTTCCCGCGGATCAGCTCGTACACTGCTCTCATGCCGAGCGCTTCGCCGCCCTCGGGCCGCCCGGGTTTTGTCGAGGGGTTCCAGGCATAGGTGTCGATATGCACCCACGCCGTTCCCTTGTCGACAAATTTTTCAAGATACAGCGCCGCCGTAATCGCGCCTGCGAAACTGCCGCCGATATTGTTGGTGTCGGCGACCTTGCTGCCGAGCCATTCCTTGTACGGCTGCCACAGGGGAAGCTGCCAAAGCGGGTCCTGCGTTTTTTTTCCGCAGGCGAGCAGTTGCAGTGCAATTGCGTCGTCATTGCAGAACAGGGCGGGGAGGTCGGGGCCGAGCGCCACGCGCGCAGCACCCGTCAGCGTCGCAAAATCAACCAGCAATTCCGGTTTTTCCGTGCAGGCTTCCGCCAGCGCGTCGCAAAGCACAAGGCGGCCCTCGGCATCGGTGTCGCCCACCTCGACCGAAATTCCTTTGCGGGTTTTTATCACGTCGCTCGGGCGGAAGCTCGCGCCGCTGACAGAGTTTTCAACGGCGGGGATAAGCACACGCAAGCGCACCGGCAAATTCGCCGCCATAATCATTTGTGCGAGGCCGAGGACATGCGCCGCGCCGCCCATGTCTTTTTTCATCAGCGCCATATAGCTACCTGTTTTCAGGTTCAGTCCGCCGGTGTCAAACGCCACTCCCTTGCCGACGAGGGTGATGCGCGGGTGTTTTTCCTTGCCCCAGCGCAGGTCGATGAGGCGCGGCTTGCGCGGGCTGCCCTTGCCGACTTCGTAAATGGCGGGATAATTCTTTTTCAGTAGGTCTTCGCCGACGATAACTTTCACGCGCGCCTTGCCGCCCTGTTTCGCCACAGCCGATGCCGCATCTGCAATTTCGGCGGGGCCGAGGTCGTTGGCGGAACGGTTGACGAGGTCGCGCACTAGCGCAATCGCCGAAGCCGCCGCCGTCACGAATTTCTTGTCGGCCTTTTCGGGCCAGTGCAGCGCGGCATATTCTTTTTTCTTGCCGGTTTTGTATTTGCCGAAGGCATAGCAGCCAAGCTGCCAGCCGAGCGCGACCTGATTTGCGCGTTCCTTTTCCATTTTCTTGTCGATGAAATAACCGCCGTCGTTTTTCGGCAGCCGTCCCGGCAGGTCGGCATAGGTATAAAGGCTGTCGTCGCGCCCGACGCCGTAAAGCACCTGCGCGATATTCCCGCCCGCATTCGGTACCGAGAGCAGCGCGCCATCTGCGCCTTTGTACCCTGTAGCCTTGACCCAGCTTTGCGTTTTTTTGTCCTGCTTTTTCAGCCATGCCTCGAAACTGTCGGCGCTCACAGGTGTGACGGGGAGGGTCTTTGCGGTTCTCTTGTTCAGAAAATTCATTTTCATTTCTTTCGGGTGCTTGCCGTTGAAAATAAAAGTAAATCACACACCGCGCGGCGGCAAGGCGCAGTTTGTTGCCATAACCTTTGCGACTCTCTTTCCCGCTTTTCCCGCAGGCGGGAAGGCAGATATAATAGCGTCATGGAAG
>JAYUPV010000094.1:0-2469 GCA_043759865.1 Alphaproteobacteria bacterium
AACCGACACTCAGCCAGCGTTTTGCCGATGCTGCCACGAGAGGAATGGGTTCGTGGGGTTTTATCATCAGCCAGGCTGTCACGATAACGGCATGGATCGGCCTGAACACCACCAACGTCTTGCCTATTCCCCACTGGGACCCCAACCTGATTTTGCTGAACCTCGCGCTTTCATCCGAAGCCGCACTGTCGGCCGCGTTCATCCTGATGAGCCAGAGACGCCAGTCAGAAAAAGACCGCCTGATCATGCAGAACGATTACAAGGTCGATCAGGCTGCTTCCAAAACGATAAAAGAACTGAACCTGAAAGTCGATTTCCTTATCTCCGCCCTTGTGCAGCCGAAGCCTGTGGAAGCACCGAAGCCTTCGGCGAATGATAACGTAGAGGCAGCGCAGGCGGCTATCGCGGCGGCAAAGCCCGTCTTGAAAGCAGCGACGCCCTGAGCCTCTAATTCCTCACAAAGTTACCCTCACCTTAATCCTCTCCCAGAGGGCGAGGATTAAGGTGAGGGTACTGTCGGCTATAGAATTATAACTCGCCCCACAAACCAAGCGCATGAACCGCGCGCAGGACCGAAATCAGCAAATGCGCGTCGCGGAATTTTTCGAGATTGGCGAAAATATCGCCAAGGTGAACGAATTCCAGCGTTTCCGATATCTGGAACACATCCGACCCCGCATCCAGCACCACGGCGAAGGGATAAATCCGCTCGGGCGTCATGCCGAGCGACGAATAATAAGCCTCGCCCAGTTTCGAGACAAGGCGGCGCGGCTGCAGGAATTTCGCGCCCACAAATTCCGCCGCCTTTTCCGCAGACACCACCGCCGCCGGCAGACGGAAAGCGGGAAGAACATATATTTCGCTGTCGCCCTCGCGCTGCTGCGGGCCGGGCAAATGACGGCGCTCCAGCCCGATGCAGACATTGCCCTTGTCGTCCGCCGCGAGCGCAGCGATGGAGGCGACATTAGCCGAAAGTTTCGCAGGGATAACAAACTCGAGCTCGCGCCTTGCAAGCTCGGTTCCGGCCGATTTGTCGGCGAAAACCGAACGCAGGTATTTCAGGTAGCCCGACGGGTCTTGTGTCTGTTCGAACTGCGTCGTGCCTTGTTTTTCAAGCACGGCATCGATATCGCTGACATAGAGCGTGGCTGCGCGCGGACGGCGGATTTCGTCGCCAAGCCATTTGTCGGGCCGTTGGCCGAGACGGCGCAGCAGCGCATAGATATTCATTTCCAGCCGCGCCTCGGGCAAAAGGCCGACCTGCGACGCACGCAGCAAAGCCTGCGCGGGGTAAAGCCGCACCTCGCCGCTGGTGCTGAAACCGGAAACCTCGGGCGCGATGGTAAAAACATGTTCGGGTGCCGCATGGGTGACGGGCGCGAAAACCGAGCCGACAAGCTCGTCCATCATGCCGGGAGACGGATAATATTTCAGCCCTTCTTCCAGCCCTGTGAACTGCGAAACGTCGAGGCCGGAGCGTTCGGCAAGCCGCGCCTCCAGCTGCACGCCTGCGTCGGCAATAGCAACCGGCTCGACCACATGGCCCGACCAGTGCTTGTCATCCAGTAGCGGCGAACCGCGCGGCACGGTGTTGGCGATGGGGCGCGGATAGCCGTGCTTCGCATAGACCATCAACCGCCCGTCCGCACCGTGCAGATAAGGCAGGCAGTCGGCCACCATGCCGGGGCGCGCGACCATCTCGAAAACCTCGCCACTGAGTTTATCTTTCCAGCAGGTGAACTGCAGATAACTTTTGGCCGTTGTTGCAAGCGACCGCTCGGACAAATGGATACTGCCGCCCTCGCGCACTTTTTCCACCACGGCGATGAAGTTTGTGGCGGGGAAGTAGCGCGGCGCGCCGCTCTCGTTGAACAGGCGCAGCTTGTCGCGGAAACGGTTTTCGACGATCCACGGATTCCAGAAAGGTGCGGCATAAATCACGCGCCCGCCGAGTGCTGCAAGCTCGCGCCTGTAGTCTTCGGGTGTCCACCAGCCGTATTCCTCCAGCACTTCGATAGCCCAGTCGTCGCGGTAATCCTTGCGCAGCGCAAATTCCGCCGCCCATTTCGCCGACAAGCGGAAACGGCGGAAGCCTTTCGGCGCGACAACATCTTCCTCGATAAAAAATCCACGGTCTTTTTCGGGCGACAACCCGCGCGCGGTCTTGGAAAAGGCGACCAGCAGGTCGGCATCGCTCATGGTCTGGGGCGTATAGCCCTCCCCGCCTTCGGCGCGCAGATCGAGCAGCACGAATTCGCTGTCTTTTTCCGCGCAGAAATCGCGCACGACCAGTATGCCGCCTTCGTTCAGCAGCGCCATCTGGTTGCGCAGCGTATTCAACACATTTTTGGCGTTGTAGCCGTTGAAAGAATAGACATGGTGCAGCACGGATGAATTCAATATGCCATCGAAGGGGCCGAGCGAGGGGTCGGGCTTTTCGATGTCGCCGACCTCGAAGCGCAAATTCCG
>JAYUPV010000095.1:0-2540 GCA_043759865.1 Alphaproteobacteria bacterium
TCAGGCGATCCATCAAAGACACTCTAAAGGAATAGCATCATGTTTTACAGCAAGCAGAGAATGACCGAACGCGCCCGCAAGCTCGGCATGGAAGCCGCCGTCGCCATCCAGACCGGCGAAAACACGCTGCGGGAGATCAAAACCACGGAGCCCGATGCAGGCGTGCAGCTGATTGAAATGAGCGCGCTGCAGCAACATGTGCAGGACGAAAAGAAAAAAATTGAAAGCGCGGCAAACCGGCATGGCTGGAAAATCCGCACGCGCAGCCTGCTCGGCCTCATAGCACCCGCGATTGTGCTGGGCGTAGGCACGGCGGGCGTGGCGATTCCCGTCGCCTTTGTCGTCGCGAGCGCCGTGAGCCTTGTGGCTGCGCTCGGCGGCGACTATGTTGGCCAGCAGGTCGAAAAAGAAGAAGTGAAAAAGCAGCAGCATTACCTCGACAGGCTCGCAAAGCTTGCCGGAACGATTGGCGACAAAATCGAAGGCATCAAGAGTGACCAGTTACCCGACCTTGCAAAATCAAAATGGCTGGATGCCGTGATCAAGAAATTCCCCGAACTGGAAAGCCAGTTCACCGCAGCGGCAAGGATCGAGGCGACACCCGACAGCATAGCGGTACCGTCAGCAGCGCCCCAGGCCCCTCAATTCATCAGGTAACCTTGCGCCACACAGCCGCTTCCCACGGATAGGCGGCGATTTCGGCGGCGGGGAGTTCGGCAGGCGGCGGGGTTTTGGCGACGGGGTGGATGTCCTTGTCCTTCAGCCAGTCGAACACGCGGTCTGACAATGCCGGAGCGAAAGTGAGTTTCGTCGGCCAGCCGAGCAGCACGCGCCCGCGCTGATGGATGAAGGGGCCGAGCGGCAAATCGCCCTTCGCATCATAGGGCTCGGCGCGGTCGCCATACCATGTTGCCCATTCTTTTTCGTTCCAGTCGATGTCGGGAAAAACGTCCTGTAATTCTTTTTTCGCGAATTGCAAGGCTGCTTCATCTTCCATCTTCGCGCCTTCTTCGGCCACAGCGCCGCCGAGATACCAGACGAACTCGCCTGTGGTCGGGAGCGGATGCGATGTGACCGTCATGCGCGGTTTCGGCTTGCCGACAATACCGTGACCATACAATTCATAGGGCAGCGGGCGCACCATGACCTGACGCAGCGGGCGGCGCTGGGTGTGTTTTTCGCTCACCTTCAAAAGTTTCAGCGCGTGTTCGTTCCCAGCGCCTGCGGTAAAAATCAAAAGCTGCGCGCGGAGGATTATGCCGTTCACCGCCGCATGGCCGTCGGGCAGCACTTCGGTCACCTCGCCCTGCAGCAGGCGGCCTTTGAGATTTTTCGCCAGCGCTTCGATGAGGGAGCGCACATCGAGCACTTTTTCGGGCAGCTCGAAAACCGGCCCCTTGAATTTCTTTTTTTCCTGCAGCACGTCGGGGAAGTCGGATTTTTTCAGTTTTTTGGTCGAGGCATTCACCAGCTGCGCCGCGCCCAGCACCGCCGCCGTCGACAGCACCGAGCCCGCCGGCCACATGATTTGTGTTTCGCTCAGGAACTTCACCGAGGTGAGGTCAATTTCGCCCCAGCCTTCGAAGCTTGAATCCCACCGCTCGGGCATTTTGGCAAGTGACGAGGCGTGGCTTGTCACGCCTCCCTGCAAAACATATTTCTGGCCGCCATGGATCATGCCCTGCGAGGCGAGCGTCTGCCCCGCCCCCAGCTTGTCTTTTTCGATGACGATAATGTTATAGCCCTCGCGTTTCAGCGTATTGGCGAGCCACAGCCCTGCAATGCCGCCTCCGAAAATAATCATGTCATAGGCGCGTGCGTCTTTCATTTTACCATCGTCTTCCACAATTCAGACCATAGCTCAGGCGGCAGGAACAAGGGAAGGGTAATCAGGAAAGCCATCACGCCCCAGGCCAGCTGTTCCCGCACCGTGCGTTCCTTCCAGATAACCGCGCTCAAAACGAGAATCACGGGCTTGGTCATCGCCTGTGTGATCATCACCACCGTCACGGGGTTGATGGTGACCTGCTGGTAGAATTTCACCAGCTCCGTCGCGGCATAGAGCACGCCCGCAAGAATGGCGGCGCGGTGCAGGAGGGCGGTTTTAAAATTTTCACGGCTGCGGAAATTCCACGCCACCGCTACCGTAAACATCACGGTATAGGAAACCGCGAGCAGCACATACCAGTTCGTCTCTTTGGTGATAACGTGGTCGAGCGTGGTGAGAAAGGCGGAACACAGCACAAGCTTGGCATAGGCAATGCGCCCCGCGCGGTCGAGGTCGGACAAATGCCCTTTGAGAAAAAATCCGACAGCAAGCGCGCAAAGCCCCAGCCCCGCGAACAGCTCGTTCGGCTTCAGGACTTCGCCGAAAAAGGAGTTGGAAACGACCACGATGCCGACCGCAAGCGGCGTGACGTAATGCCGCGAGGAAAGACTGACCTGCATCAACTGCTGGCTGATGACAAACAGGTAGCACAGCACGGCCCCCTTGACGACCGTGAGGGCGAGAAGATGGGGCGCCGCCATAAACTTCGCCC
>JAYUPV010000096.1:0-6412 GCA_043759865.1 Alphaproteobacteria bacterium
GTGTTCGATTGTCTCACACCTTCCGGCTTCGGCGTGCGGCGCGTGTCGCCCGAGGCGCAAATAGGCATGCAGGCGGCGGTCGAGCCGTTCCTGTCCGGCTCCGCCTGCCATACGGTCGAACTCGGGCATTACGCTTCCATCGACGATGTGCAGAAACTTGTGCTGCGCGGCTGGGAACTGGGCGTGAAGCGCCTGCGGCTCTACCGCGACAACTGTTCGCTGCTGCACCCCGCAGCTATGCCCGCGCCACAGGAAGATGAAAAGGAAGATGAAGTAGAGCAGGAAGCGGCCAATACAACGGCGCTGCCGCGCATGAAGGTTGTTTCTTAAGGCACCGGCGGTTTTTTGCGGAAGGAGGCGCGGATAGGGGCGGCAACCTCGACGGCAAGGCCTTCTTTCAGCGATGCAAAAGTCTTCACCTCCGCCGCCTCCAGCAGTTGTACCGATTTCGGCAATTTCCTTTTTTCTGCGACATTCAGTGCGCGTTTGCCGTGGTCATCGCTCAGGAAAATATTTGCCCCGAGACCGACGAAGGTCGCGCCAAGTTCCTCGTCGCCGACGGAAAGTGCGTGCATCAGCACGGTCATTTTATTGTTGTCCTGCATGTTCAGGCCGAAATCATACGGCATCATCGCATTGATGACTTCGCGGCTGTCGCCCATGTAGGAAGCGATCATCATCGGTGTAACGCCATCCTTCGACCTGACCTTCAGATCTCCGCCCGCCGAAACAAACGATGTTACGGCTTTCCCCCGGTTGGCGATAACAAGCTGGTGCACGGGGAAGTCCCCGTCGTCAGCGGGCTCATTGACAGGAGATTTCGCTCGCAAGAGGGCGCGGAAGATGCACTCGTCCCCCTCCGTCTGCCTGTTGGGCAGGAGTGCGGCCGCAATATAAAAGGCCGTCTGCCCGAAATTGTTTTTCAGGGTGACATCCGCCTTCAACCGCAGGAGCAGCAGCACGGCGGCCAGTTTGTGTTCCTGGGTGGCGATAATCAGCGGGGTGTCGTTGTTGGTGTGGCGTGCATTGATGTTCGCGCCCTGTTTTATCAGGTCTTTCATCTTGTCCGTCTCGCCAAACTCGGCCGCGCGCAGCAATTGCCGGTCGAGAGTCGGCGGGGCGTTGTCATTGGCGGCAGCGGCATTGAAGGACTGGGAAGCCATGATTTCTTCCTTGAGGGTTTCTTAAAGAGCCGGAATTTTCTTTTTGAAAGCGGCGCGGCCGGGTGCCGCGACTTCGTTTTCGTGCCCTGTACCGAGCGGTGCGTAGAGTTTTCCGATGGCTTCCTGCACCACGGCAATCGTGGCGGCATCGCCCGCCGCCTTGGCAAAATCAAGCGCGCTCATGCCGCTTTCGTCCTGCTGCAGAGGGTTTGCCCCTTTGGCGATATAGTTCGCCACGAGTTTTGCGTCTTTGGAAACCACCGCGAACATCAGGGCGGTTTCCTTTTTCTCCGTCGGCTGGTTGATGCCGGGATCGAACTCGAGCAGTACCGCGATGACATCGCGATGATCGGGCAGGCGTGTTGCGTGTATCAGCGGGGTGATGCCGTCTTCGTTCGCGATTTTCAAGTCTGCCTTGTTTTCGGCGAGCGCGCGCATGATGCCGGGCAGATTGTCCTGCGCCGCGTAATAGGCAGCGGCGCGGTGCCACTTGTCCTTGAGATCAAGCGGCGAGCCTGCTGTGATAAGCGAGCGGATAACTTTTTCGGGTGCATGGTCGCGTAGCGCTGCGTTGAGCGCGGTCTGCCCGATATCGTTCACCATAGACGTATCGGCTTTCTTCTCGATCAGCAGGGCGACAGCTTCGGCATTGCCAAGGCGGGAGGCTGATATCAGGGGCGTGTCGTTGTTGCTGCCGCGCACATTGATATTGGCGTTCTGTTTCAGCAGTCTTTTCATGCGTTCGACATCGTTTTCCTCTGCCGCGCGCAGCAGCGCGAGGTCGATGTCCTCGGTATTGTCGTTTGCCGGTGCCGGAAAAGTCGCCATGATTCCCTCAAAACAGTTCGGCTATAATATACATAATGTAGCGGAAAATCAACCTGCTGTGTAATTAATTGTTATATTTCAATTACTTGAATGTTAAACGGGCGGTATATTCCACCTGTAAACCAATTTAAGTTATAATTAACATATAACTGAGATACTGGGCTTGTTACCAGAATCACACCATGCGGGAGGATACAAACTATGGCTGCAGAAAAACAGGGCTTCCCCGAGGCCGAAGCGTGGTTGGACAACATGCCCGATATTAATGCAGGTTTTAACTCTTCTTCTGCGCGCAAAGCGTCGGGTGGTGCTTCTGCACCGACAGCAGCGGCGCATGACGAGTATAAAAAATTCGCCAAGCTCGACCTTGGCAATATGTAACGATTTCGAGATTGAACCGCACCGTGAGCTCCTTTAGTTTGACAGCTAAAGGAGCTTTTCCATGTCAAGAATCGCCAGCCGTCTGAAAGAAGTGGGCATCGTGCTGCCCAAGCTCGCGCCGCCCGTCGCCAATTATGTGCCTTACACTATTTCCGGCACGACGCTTTATATCTCGGGCCAGCTTCCCATGCTTGACGGCGTGGTGATGAAAGGCCTGCTGGGCAAAGATGCCAGCATCGACCAGGGAAAAGACGCCGCCTGCCTTTGCGCCATCAACATTATGGCGCAGGCGAGTGCCGCGCTTGATGGCGATCTCGACCGCATTGTGCGCTGTCTGCGCCTCGGCGGCTTCGTCGCCTCCACCCCCGATTTCTTCGAACACCCGAAAGTCATCAACGGCGCGTCCGACATCATCGTCGCCGTGTTCGGCGATGCGGGCAAGCATGCGCGCGCCGCTGTCGGGGTTGCCGCGCTGCCGCTTGGCGCTTCGGTCGAGGTCGACGCGATTTTTGAAATTAAATAGACAACAGGAAAAAACCATGACACAAGTTTTCTGCGCCCTCGACACCGCGACGCTTGCCGATGCGCGCGTGCTCCTCGAAAAAATCTCCGGTCTGCCGCTTGGGCTCAAAGTCGGTCTCGAGCTGTTCGTGAACGAAGGCCCTGATGTCGTCGACCGCATGCGCGAATATGTCGGCCCCGACAATCCCATCTTCCTCGACCTGAAATTGCATGACATTCCGAACACCGTCGCGGGCGCGGTGCGCGCCGCCGTCCGGTGCCGCTCCGATTTCCTCACCGTCCATACTTCGGGCGGCAAGGACATGATGAAACGTGCGCTCGATGCTGCGTCCGAAGAATCCGCGAAGCGCAAATGGCGCGCGCCCAAAATCCTCGGCGTCACCGTGCTGACGCATATGGATGAAAGCGACCTCGCAGCAGTCGGCCAGCAGACACCGGCGGCGGCGCAAGTGGAGCGCCTTGCGAAACTGGCGGAGGAAAGCGGCCTTCACGGCATGGTCTGTTCGCCGCTTGAAATCGCGACGCTGCGTAAGGCGTTGAAACCCTCGACGCTGCTCGTCGTCCCTGGCATCCGCCCCGCCGGCTTTGATGCGGGTGACCAGAAACGCGTGATGACCCCGCCGGAAGCAGCGAAATTCGGCGCGGATTTCCTTGTCATCGGGCGTCCCATCACGCAGGCAGCCGATCCCGCCAAAGCGGCAAGGGATATTCTGGAATCGCTCGGGCTTAAAGCCGCCTAGCTCTGTTCTTCTTCGGGGATATCGCTGGAGGCAATGATCGCGTCGGCAAGGTCGTCATGGCCTTTTGTCACCGCCCACATCAGCGCCGAAAAGCCGCGCGCATCTAGTGTGTCAAGGTCTGCGCCGGAACGTATCAGCCCCGCCGCCTTTTGCACATCGGGAATTTCCTTGCAGGCCTCGTAAACAAGATGTCGCCCCATGTCTTCTTTCGACATCGGGACGCGGAAAGCGCGGCGGTTAAATAAAATCGTTGCGGCCATGCGGTTATTATCTTCCTAAACGCTGGGTCTTGCAATCTTCCTGAAGCGCGCGGGGGCGGGAGCCTGCACATCGTTCAGCAGGCCGGAGGAATTGCGTTTCAGCTCTTCCTTCCATTCCGTATGCGCAACCAGCACTTCCTCGAGCGAGCCTGTTTCGTTGTTCATCTTCAGGTATTCGACGGGCGAAATGCCCTTTTCGTTTTTCTCGTTGATATCCGCCCCGTTGCGCGCCAGCAGTACGGCAAGGTCCGACCGCGCAGCCGTCAGCACCGGCGGGAAGTCGGGGTTGTTGGGGTCGGGCGGCGCGCCCACAAGTGCAAGGTCGAGCGCGGTGTAGCCAAGCGGCGCGCGCTGCGTGACAGAAATCTTCTTTGCAATCAGCGTTTCAGAAACGCCGACCTCGCCTGCAAAGGCCGCATGCATCAATGCGTTCCAGCCGCGCTGGTCAAGGCGGTTGAGGTCGGGGTCACTGTCGGCAAGGATGCGCACGATATCGGGATAGCCTCGCTTCGCCGCATGCATCAGTGCGGAATAGCCGCGGGCGTCTGTCTGGGCCCAGTCAACCGGCCCGCCTTCTAGCAGCTCCCGTATACGTTTCGTCTCCTGACGTTCAAGCGCCGCCGTGAACACCAGCGCCGCGCCGCGATATTGCGGCATGTCGGCCACTTCGTCCGCGACATCGGGGTAAGACATGATCAGCTCGGCGATGCTTTGTTCTATTTCGTCGATATAGGTCGAAAGGGCAGCGCCCTGATTGATAAGACGGCGCACAAGGGGGATGTCGGCGGGAGAATCATCGCCGATCTCGCGGCGGTACAACTCGTCAAAAATCTGGCGCGCCATTTGTTCCGGCGTGGGGGCCGGATCCGGAGAGGCGGAATTGAAAGCGTCGCTGGCTGCCATGTTTTGCGCGTCTGTTCTTGTCAGTGGCGGTAAGAGCAGATTCATACGACTATTTACACATTATGTCAACTTTGGATATGATTATGTAAATTCAAATACTTATTATAATGACGCTTATGCCCCTGCATGTTAAAAACGCCTCCTGTTGAACAAGCGGGTTTCCGAGCAGCGCATGAACTGGATCACCAACTTCGTAAGGCCCAAGATCAAGGCCCTGATATCCTCCAAAAAGGATGTCCCCGACAACCTCTGGCAGAAGTGTCCGGGCTGCGAAGCCATGCTGCACCACCATGAACTTTTGAAGAATCTCAATGTCTGCCTGCAATGCGGCTACCACATGCGTATGGCGGTGGAAGACCGGCTGAAGATGCTGTTCGACGAGGGCGAATTTATCGCCTCTGATCTGCCGAAGCCCGTGGTCGACCCGCTCAAATTCCGCGACCGCAAAAAATATAGCGACCGCCTGAAAGACGCGCAAAGCGAAACCGGCCACAAAGACGCGATTGTGGTGGCGCAAGGCTTGATGGGCGGCCAGCAAGCCGTTATCGCCGCATTCAATTTCGATTTCATGGGCGGCTCGATGGGCGCGGCCGTGGGCGACGGGCTGATTACAGGCGCGCGCCTTGCCGTATCTTTGAAAGCCCCGTTCATCGTCATTCCCGCTTCAGGTGGCGCGCGCATGCAGGAAGGCATGATTTCCCTGATGCAGATGCCGCGCAGCGTGATTGCAGTCGAACAGGTGAAAGAGGCAAAGCTGCCTTATATTGTGCTTCTGACGGATCCGACCACGGGCGGCGTTTCGGCATCGTTCGCCATGCTCGGCGACATCCACATTGCAGAGCCGGGCGCGCAAATCGGCTTTGCTGGCCGCCGCGTGATACAGGAAACTATCCGCGCCAGCCTGCCCGACGGCTTCCAGACGGCGGAATACCTGCGCGACCACGGCATGGTCGATATCGTCGTGCCGCGCGGCGAGTTGCGCCTGAAACTCATCACCATTTTGCAGTTGCTCATGAAGCGGCGCACGGGCGAGGAAGAACACCGCCGCCCGCCCGACGCGAAAAAACTCAACGGCGCGCGCAAAACCGCCGACGAAAAGTAAAATTGCGGAGTGGCCGCCGTTGCTCAATAAAGAAACAGCGCCCGACCGGGGCAAACTCATCACGGAGTGGACGTATTCGCCCGTCGCGGCGATCGAACAGGCTGTGTCCGACGTGCGCAACCGCCATGCGCCCATGCGCCCTGCCGGGCTCGAATACACCTATCGCCTGATGGAAAAACTCGGCAACCCGCATCTGCGGCTGCCGCCGGTGTTCCATGTCGCGGGCACGAACGGCAAGGGGTCTTCGCTTGCCTTCCTGCAGGCGATTTTCGAAGCGGGCGGCTTGAGCGTCCACAAATTCATCTCCCCCCATCTGGTGCAATTTGAAGAACGCATTGTGATCGGCGGCAGGCAAATCGGGACAGATTTACTGCTCGACCTTATCGACGAAGTTACCCGCGCGACCGGCGACGAAGTGGTGTCGTTTTTCGAGTTTTTCACCGCGCTTGCCTTCCTCGCCTATAGCCGCGCACCGGCCGATGTGGTGCTGCTCGAAACCGGGCTTGGCGGTGT
>JAYUPV010000097.1:0-11187 GCA_043759865.1 Alphaproteobacteria bacterium
CGCGCATCCGCGCCGTTTTCAAGTAGCAGTGCCACCGTTTCCGCATCGCCCGCCCGCGCCGCCAGCATTAGCGGACGCATGCCGAATTTCGCTTCAGACTCGATATCCGCACCTTTTTTTTCAGCAGCAACGCCACCATCGCGGGCTGCCGGTGCTGGACGGCATGGTGCAGCAGTGAATAGTCGGGTATGCCGCCGCGGTCCTCGCGCCGCTTCAGCGCGTCAGGCACTTCGGCGAAATAATCCAGAACCATTTGCATGTCGCCGGTGCAAATGGCGTTGATGAAGAGGGCGCCGTCGAGGATTGTGTATCGGGCGCGTTTAGCCACGGTCAGGCATCCGCTTTTTAAAGGCCGCTTTAGAAGGCGCTGCGACCTCGTTGCCGGTGCCCTGCCCGAGCGGGGCGACCACGCCTGCCATGAGCATTTCGGCGGCGGCAGCTTGCACGACCGCCACTGCTTTGGCGGTGGCATCCTCTTCGCGCTCCTGAAAACTCCTGCGGGCGACAAGCGCCGCCCCGAATTCAACCGGCCCTTCATAGGTTGCCACACGCAGCTGCGTTTCAAGCACGGGGCTGGAATAATCGACGATGCCGCCCGCCTCCATCAGCGTTATGGCGGTGCCAAGGTTGCTATGGTGGATCGCAATCATGGTGGCGTTTAATTTTTCAGCGCCGAGAGGCTCGTTTACTTTTGCGCCCGAGGCCAGCAGCAGTTTCACGCCCGCCGGCGAGCCCATGCGCGCGGCGTCGATAAGCGGCGGTGCGCCAGCACTGTTGACGGCGGTGGCCAGTTGCGGTGCCGCTTTGAGAACAGCTTCAAGGGTCCGTGCGTTTTCTTCCTGTGGTCGGGCCGCGCAATGCGCCACGCTGTTGCCGTTCTTGTCCTGCAACTCCAGTTGTTCAGCGCTGTAAAGCGACAGGAGGAGATCGAAACTTGCGGCTGAAGCGGGAGAACGCGCTTCTTTCATCAGTATTGTCGCGCCGTTTTCGTCAGTCGCGGTCAGCAGCGCGGGAATTTCTTTTGCCAGTGCCTTTGCGACTGCGGGCTTTTCAGTGGTGATGGCGTATACAAACATGCCTTGGTCAGGCTTGCCTTCTTCGATCTGCAAAAGCTGCGGGTTTAATTTATAAAGTGCCAGCACCTCTGCTGCGTCGTCGCGGTCGATGGCGGCTGTCATCTCCGCCGCGAGCGAGAAGGGTGCCGCAAGGCCGGCGTATTTGAAAACTTGTGCGAACGATTTTTTTAAAGACATGATTCTCGTTACCCTTGATTAAACCCTTCAAAACTATACCATTAATTATGAAAAATATCAACCCGCCGCGACTCACCCGAAAGGAGCGCGAGGTGATTCCGTCGTCACGCAATAAAATATCGCCCGGGTATTGTTTTGGGCGGGAAAAACACTAGTTAAGCGACTGTATTTATTGATGAATAAATTGTGCTCACGTTAACGATATCTTCATTGACTTATGCTCTAATAGAGTATAGGTTGTACTCATAAAGAGCAAAAAGAGGCGGTACTTAAACCAGCCTCAAAAAAAGACCCTTCAGGAGCGACTAAGATGTTCGACCAAGTTTCTCAAACCCAAGCCCTCGCCTTCACCCCCGCCGTCGCACGCGAAGCAGCGCCGCTGTACGAAAAAGTGAAGCGCGTCGTGAACGAGCTGGATTGGGCCACGCACGCTCCTTATATCCTGGAAATCAACCGCCTGAAAAAAGAAATGGGCGCGGTCGTTCTGGCGCATAACTATATGACGCCGGAAATCTTCCATTGTGTGTCGGACTTCGCGGGCGACAGCCTGCAACTCGCGCAACAAGCCGCGAAAACCGACAGCCAGCTCATCATTCAGGCAGGCGTCCATTTCATGGCGGAAACCTCCAAAATCCTCTCCCCTGAAAAAACCGTTTTAATCCCCGACATGAAGGCCGGCTGCTCGCTTGCGTCCTCCATCACCGCCGCCGATGTGCGCCTGCTGCGCCAGAAATTCCCCGGCGTTCCTATCGTGACCTATGTGAACACCTCCGCCGAAGTGAAGGCTGAATCCGACATCTGCTGCACCTCCTCGAACGCCCTGAAAATCGTCGAGAGCCTCGAGAGCGACACGGTGCTGATGATCCCCGACCAGTTTCTCGCCCGTAACATTGCCAAGCAGACGAAAAAGAAGATTTTGACCTGGCAGGGCGCATGCGAAGTGCATGAACGCTTCACCGCCAACGACATCATCAAGTTCCGCAAGGCATATCCCGGCGCGATCGTTCTCGCTCACCCCGAATGCCCGCCTGAAGTTTGCGCGGAAGCGGATTTCTCAGGTTCGACCAAGGCGATGAGCGATTACGTTATCGGCAAGCAGCCCAAAAAAGTGGTTCTGATCACCGAATGCTCGATGTCCGACAATATCGCCGCTAACAACCCCAATATCGAATTCCTGCGCCCCTGCAACCTGTGCCCGCACATGAAGCGTATCTCGCTGCCGAAAATTCTCCAGTCGTTGCAGACCCGCACGACCGAGGTTCATGTCGACCCCATTATCGCCATCCGCGCGAAAATGGCCGTTGACCGCATGCTCGAAGCATCCAAGTAAGGACTGAAGCTATGACCACAGAAATCAAAGACAAAGCAGATGTTGTTATCGTGGGTTCGGGCGCAGCCGGCTTGTTTGCGGCCCTCACACTCGCTCCCCGCCGCGTTCTCGTACTGAGCGAAAAAGCCCTCGGCGGCGTTTGCGCATCGGCGTGGTCACAGGGTGGCATTGCCGCTGCGGTCGCCAAAGACGATACCACCGAAAGCCATGTGGCCGACACGCTGAAAGCTGGTGCCGGCATCACCGATGCCGAAGTCGCGCGCACGCTGGTCGAAGCTGCTCCCAAATACATCCAGATACTCGACAAGCTTGGCGTGAAATTCGAGCGTGACGAAGACGGCGCTTACAAGCTCTCCCGCGAAGCCTGCCATGCCCGCCGCCGCGTTTTGAAAGCGGCGGCAGGTGATGGCTTCGGCGCGGAAATGATGCGCGCGCTGGTCGAAGCCGTACGCAATACCCCGAGCATCGTTTATGTCGACGGTGTTTCCGCCGAACGCCTCATCCGCCGCGAAGGCCCGACGATGGGCGCGGTGCAGGGCGTTCTCTGCCGTCGTATCAGCGATAACAAAGCTGTGGTTTATGCCGCTCCTGCCGTTTTGCTCGCAACGGGCGGCCTTGGAGGTCTTTACGCCGCAACCTCAAACCCGCTGCATGCCATCGGCCGCGGTATCGCCATGGCGGCGCGCGCGGGAGCGGTTGTTTCCGACCTCGAATTCGTGCAGTTCCACCCGACTGTGCTGGATATCGGCGAAGATCCCGGCCCTCTTGCGACCGAAGCCCTGCGCGGCGAAGGCGCACACCTGCTGAACTCGCGTGGCGAACGCTTCATGCTCGATTACCATGAAATGGCCGAGCTCGCTCCCCGCGATGTGGTTTCGCGCGGCATCTTTGCGCAGATACAGAAAGGCCAGAAAGTTTATCTCGACTGCCGTCATATCGACACCGCGCATTTCCCCGCGCTGTTACAAGCAACGGCACGCGTCGGCATGAACCCGAAGCGCGACCTGATCCCCGTCAGTCCTGCCGTCCATTACCACATGGGCGGCGTGGCGACCGACATCAACGGTCGCGCCTCGCTGCACGGCCTGTGGGTCGCTGGCGAAGCGGCTGCCACCGGCCTGCACGGTGCGAACCGTCTTGCCTCTAACTCGCTCATGGAAGCAATTGTGATGGGCGCGCGCGCGGCGGAAGATATTTCCAAATTCATTTCGCGCGGCACCATGCCGGTGCGCATCAACCTTGCCGAGCTGCCGAAACTGCCCGCGCACAACATGGAAGCAGAGCGCGACCAGCTGCGCCACATCATGACCGACCTCGTTGGAGTGATCCGCAACGAACAAGGCCTGAAAGACGCCATCCGCCAGCTGAGCATGATCGGCGCGAATGCCGAAGGCCGCGACGCGAAAACCGCCGATATGGCTCTTGTCTGCCGCATGATCGCGGTTTCGGCGCTGAACCGTCAGGAAAGCCGTGGCGGCCACTGCCGCGCGGATTACCCGCAAGCCGTCCGCGCCCTGCAAAAGCGCACTTTCACCACCCTGAAAGAAGTTGAAGGCCTGTCGGTAACTGCGCTACTCTCCCGCAAGCCGGTCAAAGAGACCGCCGCATAAGGAGCTTTGCCCATGACCACGCTGCCCGCCCCCCTGCCTTCGGTGATAATTGAGCCGTTGGTAAAAATGGCGCTCGCCGAAGATCTCGGACGCTCGGGCGATATTACCTCGAACTCGACCGTGCCAGCCGAAACCCGCGCTAAAGTCGTTATCGCTTCGCGCGAAGAGGGCCGTATCGCGGGGCTTGATCTCGCGGAGATGGCTTTCAAGATTATCGACCCGACGCTGGTCGTCAAACGCCTGAAGCCCGAAGGCTCGGATGTAAAAAAGGGCGACGAGGTGATGGAGGTCGAGGGCAAAGCCCGCTCTATTTTAACCGCCGAGCGTGTTGCGCTCAATTTCGTCGGCCGCATGTCGGGCATTGCCACGCTGACGCTCAAAATGGTGCGCGCTGTGGGCAACCACAAGGCGCGTATTGCCGCGACACGCAAAACCACGCCCGGCCTTCGCGCGATTGAAAAATACGCGGTGCAGGTTGGCGGCGGCATTCCGCACCGCTACGGCCTCGATGATGCTGTGCTGATTAAGGACAACCACATCGCCATGGCGGGCGGCGTTAAAATCGCCATCCGTAATGCAAAGCTGAATATCGGCCATACCGTGAAAATCGAATGCGAAGTCGATACTCTTGCTCAGCTGCAAGAAGTGCTGGAAGAAGGCGTCGACATCGTGATGCTCGACAATATGAGCCTTGAAGACATGACCGCCGCCGTGAAGCGCGTGGCAGGCAAAGCGGTCGTCGAGGCTTCCGGCGGCGTGACTCTCGACCGTATTCCCAAAATTGCGGCGACGGGCGTCGATCTTATTTCCTCCGGCGCCATCACCCACAGCGCGCCCAATTTCGACGTCGGGCTTGATTACAAAACCGCCGCTTAAATGAATCGCGCCACCCTCGGTAAATTCCGGGGCGGCGCGTTTCTTGTCTCTCCGTGGTGAAATTTTTAGTTTACATCGCAGCTTTGGCTGATGCCGCCGGTTTCGCGGCGAATTTACTTTCAGGCGCGTTCTGGTTTGCGGCGGCTTGGGTGTTAAAGGTTGCAGAGGCTCTGGTGAATGTCGTCACGGCAAGCCCGCCCTGCTGTTCGAGAAGTTTCTGGTCGACCTTCACATCTTTGCGTAAAAGATATTCAACGGTGTCTTGCGATTGCACATAGGCCGCATGGACAAGGGCGGTGTCGCCCCACTTGTCGGTGGCGTCAAGGTTTGCGCCTGCATCGCCCAGCAACGCCACAATTTTTGGCAGTTTGGTGCGCGTGGCGGTGATAACAAGAGGCTCTTTGTCTTTTCCGACCGTCACATCCGGGTTCGCGCCTTTTTTGAGCGCATCTTTTATAAACAGAGCTGTCGATTTAGACCCAAGCTCTGCGAGTTGCACATTAAAGACGAGGCGGCTATCCAGCGTTTGTTGTGACGGCTTCCACAAAAAATCTTTCAGTTTGGTAAGCGGATAAACCATTGTGGCGAGCGTTACATCTGCCATTGCAACTCTGAGTTTATCGACCATTTTTCTAACCCCTTATTTCCGGTTTTTGTATTCGGAAGAGTATACAGACATATTTACATAATGCAAGAAAAGGTTCGAGAAAAAGGCTTTGCCCCATGGTGCAGGTTAAAATATTCATTTAAATTCAATTAGATATCACAAGCCAGACAACAGTCCGCGCTTGCGGCATTCCAGCAGCGCCCAGCGCAGGTAATCCATTATTTTCGGATGGGCCAGCGCCTCGTCAACGCTGCTGTATTCACGTGATTCCGCTTCGTAACATCCCGTTATCGTGCTGTGCCTGTCTTGCCAGAAATGCACGTGCACAATTTCGGTGTGTCCTGTCCATTTTTCGGTGATGGCATCGATAAAAATAACATCCGCTTCTTTTATCTCTGCTCCCAGCTCCTCGTTCAGTTCGCGCACAAGGCCCTGCATTACTGTTTCACCCGGCTCCACATGCCCGCCGAAAGCGGTGAGACAGCCGGCGGAGGAGCCCCAATCGAGCGGACGCTGCTGCAACAGCAGTTTTCCGCCCTGCGTCATTACCACGCAATCGGCCAGCTGCATTTTAAAAATGCCGGAATCTGTTTTCGAGAGGTCAACGACCTTGATAATTTCCTCAATATTTTCCATGCCCGCAATTTACCACCGCAATAAAAAGGTGTCCAGAACCTCGTCTTTTGCTATGCTTTTTTGAAAGGAACAGCCATGCCTGATGAAAAACATTATCGCCGTCTCGAGAACATGCACCGCAGCGCGCCCTGTAACATCGCTTATTATCCCGATATCAAGGTCACCGTGTCGGAAGCAAAATCCGAGATCGTGCTGCCGGTGAAGACAGCGTATTTCCATGCGGCGAAGGCTGTCCATGGTTTCGTGTATTTCAAGCTGCTGGACGAAGCCGCTTTTTTTGCAGCGAACTCGCTGGTCGAAGATGTGTTCGTGCTGACCACCGGTTTCAACCTCAACCTGCTGCGCCCCTTCACCGACGGCATCATGCGGGCCGTGGGGCAGGTGACGTATCATGGCAAGAACCAGATTCTCGCCGAGGCTGTCCTATATAATGCAGAAGGAAAGCAGGCCGCGCGCGGCAGCGGAATTTTCGTCAGGGGAGCGACTCCGCTGAATGCCGAAATGGGTTACCGCGATTGACTTGCGGGCAAACGCTCAAATATATAAATCATTGATATATATAGTTTTTATAACGACTTGGCTCACATTTATGAAAAAGTAAGGTTTTGTTCCTACAATAGGGGCAACAAACTTTAACTGGAGGCATGAATGGCCACGGCATCCGTCACAGAAACCATCAATGATTTTATCCGTGGCATAGAGCTGCGTGACGTGAAACTGGTCGAGGAAAGCCTCAAGGCCAAGGTCAGCCCCGACACGCCGGTGTCAAGTTTTCATCCTCTCTTTTATCTTCTCGCCACCACCTACGGCCAGTCGGGCAGCGACATACAGGCAGCGGTGACGGAGGACCAGTACACGAAAAATACCTCCGCCATCATCGATCTTCTTTTCAAGTACGGCGCGAAAGTGGCGGACCCGGACCAATATGCGACGCGCGAATACAAGACGCTCATGGACCGCCTGGTGCTGTCCGAGCATTTCGTTGATTCCTCGACCGCGCTTTTGCACGCAATCCTCGAAACAGCCGAGTCCAAGCGCCCGGTTTATAAACCCGATATCACCGCGACGCTCAATGTCATGGTGCTCGGCGCGGTTCAGCAAGGCGCCGATGTTGATATCAGGGGTACGGTCAGCAATGCCCTGAACCTGCTTGAACGGCTGCACAACGTCGTTCGCCAGCGGCTCGAAAACCCGCAGACCGACATTGAAAAAGAAATTGCCGGAAAACACGCAGCAGCCGCTGCGGAATATTTTGCGCCCTTCAAGCGTCCGACCGTGCCGGATGTCATCAAGGCCGCGTTTCCAGACGGCGTGCCCCGCCCGCAGCAACAGGAAGACGGGGAAGAAAGCGGCATGAGAGGCAATTTCAGCCGCAAGGCCTCAAGCGAAGGCGTTCCTCTTGCCAGCTTCATCCGCGAGCTGCCGAAACGGGATCCTGCTGAAGTGTTGAAAGAAATGGACGAAGGTCTTGTGGGCTATGACTCCCAGAAAAAAGAGGCGAAATCACTCACCTTCCGTCGCCAGTTCACCGAGGCCCTTGCCGAAAATGGTGCCGGCGCGCCTGCTGAAAAGAAACTGGGCGCCTTTATCATCGGCCCCGACAGCATCGGCAAAAGCACTTATGCTTTCAAAAAATCCGAGCTTCTTGTGGCGCTCGGTCTCGCGGGTCCGAAATATGTCGAATTCAACAAGGAAAACGGAGCGGCGGCCAGTGAAAGCCTGGACGTGCAGGCGCTGGCAAAAATATTTTCCAAGGCGAACATCATCAATATCGAGCTTGCGGACATCAACTATGATCCCCGCAACCCGATGTCCGATTTCTCGCTGCGCATGGTTTCGGCGCTGAAAGCCTCGATGCTCGGCAGGGCAGACAAACCGGTCGTGTTTATCACCGGCAAGGCGGAAACGATTGACGAGATACTGGAAAGCAATCCGTCACTCGAAGCGCTCGCGCCCAACTTTCTGCGCCTGAACGACATGAATGTGGAGACCCTTGGCAAGGTTCTCGATCAGAAACTCGGGAAATTCACCATCGAGTCCGATGCCCGCCAGCTTGTCATCAAGGCGATGGAAGAAGCGCGGCAGGAGCTCGGCAAACAATTCGGCAGCGTCAAGGGCGTGATGCGTGTCGTCGAAGCGCTGCCCGATCGCATGGGTGAAAGACTTTTCGGCCCGAACAGCAAGGGAAATCCGTCGCTGGCGGAGCTGACGACCGTGACCGCCGCCGACATCAAGGGGCTCGACCTTTTCACGCTGCTGGCGGGGCCTGCCATTGCCAAGAAGCAACCTGCAGGATTTAACTCCAGAATGCGCTATAGCAGCTGAAATTGCTGCGAATTAGGGGTTTGTCATCGCGCGGGAACGGGGCTATAGTGTAGCCGAAATCCGCCCCGTTCCGCAGTAGACACGCATGTCACCCGATTCCGGCCTTTCAATTTTGCACCTCGTCCTGCTGCTGCTGGCCATCGGCGGCGCGGGCGGATTCTTGTCAGGGCTGCTCGGCGTCGGCGGCGGAATTCTTTTTGTGCCTGCGCTTTTTTTTGCTATGACCGCGCTCGGCTTTGACGGCCAGCATGCGATGCACATTGCCGTCGCGACTTCGCTTTTGATCGTGCTGGCGACGGGCGCGACTTCGGCCATCGCGCATTACCGCAGGGGCGGGGTCGAAATGGTGCGCGTGCGGGCCTGGGGGCCTTACATTCTGGCTGGTGTTGTTGCGGGTGCGCTTTTCGCTTCGAACATTGACGGTGCGGTACTGAAGCGCGTGTTTGCGGTTATCACTTTGCTGATCTCTGTTTATATGGCTTTCGGGAGGGAAAGGAGCAGTAGCGACGCAGTCGCATTCCTGACCCCGAAAATCCAGCATATCCTGTGCATCGGTATCGGCATGGTGTCCTCCATGATTGGTGTGGGCGGCGCAATACTGACCGTGCCGATGATGAGCTATTGCGGCATGACCATGCAAAAGGCCATAGGTACGGGTGCCGCGCTTGGCGTGGTTATATCTCTGCCGGGAACGCTCGGCTATATGGTGGGCGGTATGCTGCACGATATCGCGGGGCTGCCGCCTTATTCTATCGGCTACGTTAATTTTATCGCGGCGGGCATGATTGTTCCGACGGCTATGCTGCTCGCGCCCGTCGGGGTCAAGATTTCCCATGCCATGCCGAGGCTGATGCTGCGCCGCGTATTCGCCGTTGTGCTGGTGATTGTTTCCGCGCGTATGTTTATGAGCTTCTGACATGAAGATGAAAAAAAACACCGTCAAAAAAACCCCCACCAAAAAAGAACCTTCGTTGAAGCCTGTCGCCGTATGGTTGTTTTTCTGCGCTTTCGCGGTTTTTGCCATGGCGGTCATCGGCGCTATAACGCGCCTGACCGAATCCGGCCTGTCGATTGTGGAATGGAAACCCGTCGCCGGCGCGTTGCCGCCCGTCAACGATATCGAGTGGCAGCAGGCGTTTGATGCCTATAAGAAAAGCCCGCAATACAAGGTGGTCAATTACGGCATGGAACTTGCCGAATTCAAGCGCATTTTTTTCTGGGAGTGGATTCACAGGCTATGGGGCCGGTTGATCGGCGTTTTCTATGCGTTGCCGCTGCTGTTTTTCTGGCGGCGCATTCCCCAAAGCCGCAAGGGGGCTTTTCTTGCCGTGCTTTTCCTCGGCGCAATGCAGGGCGCGCTTGGCTGGTGGATGGTGAAAAGCGGGCTGGTAAAAGAACCTTCCGTCAGCCCTTACCGCCTTGCCGCACACCTGATGCTTGCGGCAGTTATATATGTGTCGCTGTTCCGTCTTGCTCTTGTCATGGGTGTCCGTAAATCGCCTGATGCGGCGAAGCTCACCAATCTGCGCGGGCTTGCCTTCGGCGCGTTCTGCATGGTGCTGGTCACCATGATATGGGGCGCGTTCACGGCGGGGCTGGATGCGGGGCTTGTCTATAACGATACCTTCCCCTACATGGGCAAAAATCTCTGGCCATCCGAGATGCTGGAATACAAACCGCTGTGGAAAGGCTTTTTTGCCGAGCATGCGACGGTGCAGTTTACGCACCGCGTGCTGGCGGTGCTGACCTTCCTGAAAGTCATGCTGCTGGTGGGCAAAGCCCTGCCGTTCAACCCGCCGACGCGGCTGCGGCGGCTGTTCATCGGCGCGGGTGTGCTTGCCTGCACACAAGTGGGGCTTGGCGTTATGACTGTTTTAACCCATGTGCATATCCATGCGGCGGCGGCGCATCAGGCGGGGGCTTTCCTGCTCTTGACAGTGCTGGCCTGGCTGCTGCATGAAATACCCCATGTAGCGAAGGAGAAGTGAGTGGAATTCAATTTTAGCGCCGACCTGTTCGGACAGCCTATCTGGGCTTATTACATGGCGGCGGCAGCGCTGATGGCACCGTCGGTGCGGATATTCCTGCGCGCGGGGTTCAACCCCGCCTGGGCGTTGCTGCTGCTCGTCCCCTATGTCGGCTACATCGCCTGCGCGGGCGTGCTGGCGCTGCGCCCGTGGCCGAAAGCGCATCTCGGCCCCCATGCCGCTATACCCGGGGAGTTCCAGCCATGATGATGCTTCCCGAATGGGCGAGGTTCTTATTGGCCGGTATCGCGATATGTGTGTTCATGGCTTTTTCGGCGGTCGCGCTTTCCCGCGCGGGGCGCAGCCCCTATTGGGCGATTTTTGTAATTGTTCCGTATTTCGCCATTGTCATGATCTGGCTTTTTGCCTTTTGCCGCTGGCCGAAAGCGGATAAAATGGGAGCATGAGATTATTCATGGTTCCTGCGCTCCTGTTCCTTTCGCTTCCCGCCTATGGTGACGATGCCGTGCCGTTTTGCGATACGGCGGTTGGCGGCGATTTTTGTGCTACAAAAGAGATCGGC
>JAYUPV010000098.1:0-7291 GCA_043759865.1 Alphaproteobacteria bacterium
GCCGAGCGCACAGTACCATTCGGACCGGCGATCTGGATGGCAGGGTCATTGGGGTCGAGATGGTATTTCGCGGGATCGGGATTTTGACCTTTGAGCAACGCCGACTGATATTGCTTCACAAAATTATCGTGCATCTGCTGCGGTGTCAGCACGCCCTTGACACCCGAGCCTTGATCGACAACAACCGGTGCATTCACAACCGGTGCATTCACGCGGTTCTGCTGGGAGATTATCGATGCATATTGGGGCATTTTCGAATATCTGACGTCCAGAATATGGACAGCCGCATCAACCTTGTCTTGTTCTGCGATTTCCATGCGCCGCGTATCGTTCCTGATATCAAGACCAGTCCTGTTAAATGCCGCGAGCTGCTCCACGCGCCACGTGTTGTATCTGATCCGCTCGGAAGTGCTATAACCCTCTTTGCCCCCCCTGAGCTTGGCTTCCCATTTCTGGCCTTCGAGGTTCTTTTTTGCCAACCAGTCGAAGTTTTTGGTAGTCCTCTGGCTAAGCGCTGACCTTGCATCAGCCATGCGCATACGGCTCAGTTCCATGATATTCGAGACATCTTCACGGTACTCGGGATCTCCTGCCCAGGGCTTGACATCCTGCTGGTTCATTGTCTGCGTTACGGTGACGCCGTTATTATATGTCTGCGCTTGCGCAGGTGTTGCTGCCAAACCCAGCCCTGCTACCGCAGATGTCAGCAGCAAGCCGCTGATTACAGCTTTCTGGAATGCTTTTTTGGCTTTGCCAAGTAAACTTTGAGGATTGGTCGACATATAACACACCCGTTTAGTGTTAACCGTTGAACTTTTTATAAAAGTGAAGCGGAGCCCCCGCCTGAAACCCTGATTTTGCTACTTGAGACTATTCTACTTTGAATGACCAAATCTGTCAATTTCTTTGACATAACAGTCAGGATATCAGCGCCTGATTTCAAGTATTAATATTATATATCAATATCTTGAACAAATTTGGCATTGGCCTGTATGAATTCAAAGCGCGCTTCGGGATTCTTGCCCATCAGGCGCTCGATCAACTGGGCGGTGCCGCCTTCCGCTTTCTTGAAAGCATCTGTGCTGCGCTCGGCATCGGGCAGCGTCACGCGAACCAGCGTGCGCTTTGACATGTCCATGGTTGTTTCTTTCAGCTGCGCTGCAGGCATCTCGCCAAGGCCTTTGAAGCGGCTGGTGTCGACCTTTTTCTTGTTCTTGAAAACGGTTTTCATCAGTTCTTCTTTGTGCTTGTCGTCGCGCGCATAGACGGACTCGCCGCCCGCCGACAGGCGGTACAACGGCGGCAGCGCGAGATAAAGCGCACCGC
Organism: Alphaproteobacteria bacterium; assembly: GCA_043759865.1. GTDB lineage: Bacteria > Pseudomonadota > Alphaproteobacteria > Micavibrionales > UBA2020 > JAPWJZ01. The sequence continues at coordinate 1,327 of JAYUPV010000098.1, forward strand.
TTTCGATCAGCGGTTTCATTTCCTGGTAGAACAGCGTGATGAGCAGCGATGCGATATGCGCGCCGTCGACATCGGCGTCGGTCATGATAATGACGCGTTCATAGCGCAGCTTGTCGAGGTTGAAATCCTTGCCCGTGCCGCAGCCGAGCGCCTGAATGAGATCAGCAATTTCCTTGTTGTCACGGATTTTATCCGAGGTTGCGCTTGCGACGTTGAGGACTTTTCCGCGCAAGGGCAAAATAGCCTGCGTCTCGCGGTTGCGCACCTGCTTGGCGGAGCCGCCGGCTGAATCACCTTCGACGATAAAAATCTCCGTGCCTTCGGAAGTCTTGCGGCTGCAGTCGGCGAGCTTGCCGGGCAGACGCAGCTTGCGCGTCGCGGATTTGCGCGTCATCTCCTGCTGGTCCTTGGCACGGCGGCGTTCTTCCGCAACCTGAATGAGATAGTCGAGCAGGTATTTGGAAGCATTGTTGTCGCCAGTCAGCCAATGTTCGAAGTTGTCCTTGACCGAGCCTTCGATAAGACGCGTGGCGGTGGCCGAGGTCAGCTTTTCCTTGGTCTGTCCCTGAAATTGCGGCTCGCGGATGAATATGGACAACAGCACAGTCGCAGAGCCGAATATGTCATCCGGCGTCAGGATGCCCGCTTTTTTGTTGTTGATAAGATCGGCATAGCTTTTCAACCCCTTCGACAGCGCCGAGCGCAGGCCCTGAACGTGCGTGCCGCCTTCGGGAGTCGGGATGGTATTGCAGTAGGAGGTCAGGAACCCCTCCTCCTCTTCCTCCGTCCAAGCAATAGCGAATTCACAGCGGCCCTCTTCGTCCGGAAACTCGATAGACCCATAGAAAGGCTTGGGTGTGAGCGAGGTTTTGCCTTCAACCAACGAATAAAGGTAATCAAGTATCCCGTTCGGAAATTTGATAATTTCTTCCGACGGTGTGCCGGGGTGGTCTTTCAGCAGCGAAGCATCGCATTGCCATGCGATCTCAACGCCGCGATAGAGATAAGCCTTCGAGCGTGCGAGTTTGTAAACTGCATGCGGGCTGAATTGCGCCTTCTCACCGAATATCTCAACATCGGGAATGAAAGTGACTGTTGTGCCACGTTCCTTTGTAGGGCCGATTTTCTTGATCTTACTGGTCGTGTGGCCTTTGCTGTAGGTCTGCTGGTAAAGCTGGCCGCCGCGCGCGACCTGCACCGTCAGTTCGGTCGACAGCGCGTTGACGACCGATGCGCCCACGCCATGCAGACCGCCCGAGGTCGCATAGGCCTTGCCGCTGAACTTGCCGCCCGAATGCAACATGGAAAAGATAACTTCGAGCGCCGACTTGCCCGGAAACTTAGGATGGTTGTCAACGGGAATGCCGCGGCCATTATCCTTAATCGTTACTTCATTGCCGGGCTTTAGCTGGATGTCGATGCGCGTGGCGTGTCCCGCTACCGCTTCATCCATCGCGTTATCCAGAACCTCGCTGATAAGGTGGTGCATGGCACGCTCGTCCGAGCCGCCGATATACATGCCGGGTCGCTTGCGGACGGGCTCTAAACCCTCCAGTACCTCAATGTCTTCGGCCGAATATTCGCTCTGTCTCGATGTGGTCTTCTTCAAGCTATAACCTCTTAATTTCCTGTAATCTACGCATTTCAGGGGCTTAACGCAACCTTGGACACGCGGGGATTTCGCGTTATATAATATAAATCGGGATAAAAACCAGAGATTTTAGGGGGGTACCATGTCCCGCGACCAGCCGGATTACGACACGAGTCCGGCACTCAGGACCATCGCCATGCCCGCGCATGCGAACGCAAACGGTGACATTTTCGGCGGCTGGCTGCTGTCGCAGATGGACCTTGCCGGGGCTGTTCTTGCGACTCAGAAAGCGCGCTCGCGCATCGCCACCGTCGCCATCGACGCCATGACCTTCAAGGCGCCCGTCCATGTGGGCGACGAGGTCAGCTGCTACGCGAAGGTCGAGCGCATCGGCAACACCTCCATCACAATCCATGTCGAAAGCTGGGCGCGCGCGCGCCTCGGCGAGCTGCAGGCCATCAAGGTCACCGAAGGAAAATTCACCTATGTCGCGATAGACGAAGACAGGAAACCCATCCCCGTCCTCCGCGACCAGAATAAAGGGCCAAAAAAATGAAAAAAGCATCCATGAAATTTGTTGTTGCGGGGCTGGCTGCGCTAATGGTCGCGGGCGTCGCCACCAAGTCTTTCGCCCTGTTCGGCCTGTTCGAGGAAAAAAAACCGAAGCCCGTGGCCGAAGCGACGGTTCACCCGATCCACGACGACAAGGCCTTTGCCAAGGAAACCAAGCCCTACGGCCTGATGCCGTTCAGCAAGGCGGAGCTTGAATACGAAATCCTTATCCCCAAAGACTGGGAAGTCGTCGAGACGATGGACGCAACAGCTGAAACGGCGCAGCAGATATTAAGCCGCATCGCGGTATACAAAAGCCCGATCATCGGCACGCGCCAGGCGGAAGTCTTTATCGACGCACTGAAACTGAGCAACGACATTTCCGCCAAAAACTGGCTCAAGAACTACCTACTCTCCAGCGGCTTTACCCCGCGCGGCGAGATCGAAAGCCCTGGTGTCAAGAACGCTGCCGGCTTTTACGTCAGGACGGGCGACCCCGGCGCGGACAGCACGCTTGAATATGTTTCGGCCAACATTTCCGGCAACTGGATTTTGCTGGCTACTTTCTCTACCCCGCTCCCCTTGGAAAAATACCTCGCCTACCTGCAGAAAAAAATCGTGCAGAGCTTCAAGATCCTGTACCCAAAGGACGAGCCGGTCGAAGACCAGAAAGTGTTTACGCTCGTCGACTCCATCAAGTTCAGTTACCCGTCTTCATGGGAAATCATCGCGACCGATTTCCGCGACATGAACCGCCTCACCGTCCACCTGCAAAACAAATCCACGACGGCAGCGGTCGACGGCTTTATCCGCTTTGTCGCCGTGCGCCGCGCGCGCTCGACCGACCTGATGGCGGAAATGCAGGAGCAGCAAAAATACTTCGCCGAAACCATGAAGCTGAACGTAACCAAGATGCAGTCGACCGGCAAGACGCCGGCCTATGACCGCTTCCTGTTCAACCGCTACGAGGTCTACGACGTCTCGCCCAAAAGCGGCAAGGGAACACCTCAGGAAGTCCACATGGCCGTACTGTGCGACAAGGAATGGTATATTTTCGGCTACCTCTTCACGCCGAAAGAAGCCACCAACCTGTACCAATGGGCCCGCAACCTGCAATCGTTTCAGGAAATCCTGAAGGCGACGAAATAACCTTTAAAAATTCACGCAAATTAAAACCGCCCCGGAGGAGAATCCGGGGCGGTTTTGTTTTCGGAGGGAAGAAACTCCGGTTATTACTTAGACTGAATAATACATCGCGTATTCTATCGGGTGCGGCATGGTTTCGTAGGCGAGGTTTTCAGCCATGCGGAGCTCGAGATAGCTGTCAATGAAGTCCTTGGTGAACACGCCTCCCTTAAGCAGGAAGTCGTGGTCATCGCGCAGGGCGTTAAGAGCCTCGCGCAAAGAACCACAGACGGTCGGGATTTCCGACAGCTCGTCGGGGGGCAGGTCATACAGGTTCTTGTCCATCGCGTCGCCGGGGTGGATTTTCTTCTGGATGCCGTCAAGACCCGCCATCATCATAGCGGCGAAGGCAAGGTAGGTGTTCGCAGCCGGATCGGGGAAGCGCACTTCGACGCGCTTGCCTTTCGGCGATGCAGCGAACGGGATGCGGCACGAAGCGGAACGGTTGCGTGCGGAGTATGCCAGCAGCACCGGCGCTTCATAACCCGGCACGAGGCGCTTGTAGCTGTTCGTGGTCGGGTTGGTGATGGCGTTCAGGGCTTTCGCGTGCTTGATGATGCCGCCGATGTAATAGAGGCAGGTGTCCGACAGGTCGGCATAACCCGAGCCCGCGAACAGCGGCTTTCCGGTTTTCCACAGCGACTGGTGCACGTGCATGCCCGAGCCGTTGTCGCCGAAGACGGGCTTCGGCAGGAAGGTCGCGGTCTTGCCATACGCATGCGCCACGTTGTGAACGACGTATTTGTAAAGCTGCATGTTATCCGCGCTGTTGACGAGCGTAGAGAACTTCACGCCAAGCTCGACCTGTGCGGGTGCGACTTCATGGTGATGCTTTTCGACCGGCACGCCCATTTGCGCCAGCACGGAGGTCATTTCGCCGCGCATATCGTTGGATGAGTCTATCGGCTGCACGGGGAAATAGCCGCCCTTGATGCCGGGGCGATGGCCCATGTTGCCGCCTTCATAGGCGCGGTTGGAGTTGTACGGGCCTTCCATGCTGTCGATTTCATACGATACGCGGTTCATGGAAACGTCGATGCGTACGTCGTCGAAGATAAAGAACTCCGCTTCGGGGCCAAAGAAGGCCGTGTCGGCGATGCCCGTCGATTTCAGGTACTGCTCGGCCGCGCGTGCGATGGAGCGCGGGTCGCGGCTGTAGGGCTGGCCGGTAGAGGGTTCGTACACGTCGCAGAAAACAACCAGCGTCGGCAGCGCCGAGAACGGGTCAAGCACGGCGGTCGAAAGGTCGGGGCGCAGGATCATGTCGGATTCGTTGATGACTTTCCAGCCGGAGATGGAGGAGCCGTCGAACATGATGCCGTCTTCCAGCAGGTCCTCGTTGACCGTGGAAATGTGCTGCGCGGTGTGCTGCAGTTTGCCGCGAAGGTCGGTGAAGCGGAACGAAACGTAATCGATGCTATGATCCTTGATGAGCTTGAAGAACGCGCCGTAGTTCTGCGACGACTTCGCCGCCTTCGGCGCCTTCGCGACTTTCAGTTTTGCAGATGATTTAGCCATTTGGTTTCTCCTGTTTGCCGTTTTGTTTAATCGTAATTTCTAGATCGCTTCTTTCCCGCGTTCGCCGGTCCTGACACGGATCACGTTTTCCACGGGCATCACAAAAATTTTTCCATCTCCAATGCGGCCGGTGCGGGCCGCCTGCGTGATCGCCTCTATAACGTCGTCCACCTGGCCGTTTTCGACCACGCATTCGATTTTCACCTTGGGCAGGAAATCGACCACATACTCGGCACCACGGTAAAGTTCGGTATGGCCCTTCTGCCGTCCGAAGCCCCTCACCTCCGTCACCGTCATGCCCTGCACGCCCACCTCATGAAGAGCCTCCTTCACTTCGTCGAGCTTGAACGGCTTGATAATGGCCTCAATCTTTTTCATTTCCTGCCTTTTTAAAAAGTCGCCTTCATTTTGCACGAGTTGTGCCAAGTCAAAATCGCCATCAAGTGGTTGTAATTCATGTATATTTTTGAATCGCCACCGCGCCGCAGCGCCTTGTTTTCAGGCAGCTGCACATTTTTTAGGCACCGGCGTCGGGTTTTCTGTTATATTCCTCGCGGAATTATCAAAACTTGACGTGTTATAATAAGGTCAGGTAAACAACTGTTTCTAATATGGCGGCCGTAGCTCAGTGGTAGAGCGCTTGGTTGTGGTCCAAGATGTCGTGGGTTCAATCCCCATCGGTCGCCCCACTTTTATCCTGATGTAATCCTTGGGATTATACGGATGAAATCAAAATCAAAAAGCAATGACCTAATCATCCTGCTGCAAATCTGCTGCAAAAGGATAAATCCGTCATGGCAACAATCGTTAAACGTGGAAACAAATATCAAGTTCAAGTCAGGCGCATAGGCTTCCCTGCTGCAAGCCGTTCATTCCATCGGCACTCTGATGCTGAAGAATGGGCGCGGCACATGGAATACCAAGCCGACAGAGGCGAATTACCCACCCCCATCAAAGTCCTGAGCCGTTACACCGTCAGGCAAATTATTGAACGCTACAGGGATGAAGTCAGCGTAAAGAAGAAAAGCTACGACAACGAAGTCTATATTCTCAACGCCCTTCTCAGGCAACGATTTGTCGATTATTCCCTTGCTGAAATTTCCTTCTCGCACTTCGCCC
>JAYUPV010000099.1:0-3228 GCA_043759865.1 Alphaproteobacteria bacterium
GAAGACAAAAAAATACAGGAAGTAATCGGCAAGATACTGAAGAAAAAAACCGCCGAAGTGACGAAGGACGACATCAACGGCTTCGTCGGCATGGAAGGCGACCTGCATTTGCAAAAGCTGGGCGAGAACCACTGGAAAGGCTCGATCTACTGGCCTTACAAAGAAAAATCTTACGGCGTCGAAGTCGAGCTGGATGCAGGAAAACTGCATGTGCGCGGCTTTTTCCTGATGATGCCGATTATCGGCCGCTCGGTCGACCTCAAGCCTGCTGCCGCCCCCGCGCCAAAACCGTAATCACCATTTCTTGAAAATTAAAAACGCCGCCAGCACAAGGCAGGCAAAACCCGCAAGATGATTCCACTTCACCGGCTCGTTCAGATACCAGACCGAAAACCCCGCGAAAACAACAAGCGTGATGATTTCCTGTATGGTCTTCAGCTGCGCTGCGTTGAAATGCCCGTGGCCGATGCGGTTGGCGGGAACCTGCAGACAGTATTCAAAAAAAGCGATGCCCCAGCTGGCGAGGATGACAAGCCAGAGCGCGGAGCTTTTGTATTTCAGGTGGCCGTACCACGCGAAGGTCATGAACACGTTCGAGGCGAAAAGCAGCACGATTGTTTTGATGGCGATGTCCATGAAAACGGATTGTAGACGAACGGCGCGCGCGAGCCACGCCCCTGTCCAAAAAAACCTGCGTCTTATGTCTAACCTGATTCAGTAAACCTACCTCCTGCGCCGCTGTTTATTTATACTGTCAGATAGGGAGGTTTTAAGTCCGTTTTGGGGTTTGACTGCATTGCAGTAGATCCGGCCAAGAACGTGCGCGCTTTTGTGTGCGCCTGCGCGTTTTTATGCGCGGTGATCATGCCACTTCCGGCGGGTGCAAATGCCCCGGCGGACGCGCCTTTCGCTGCCCCGCAATCTTCGCCGCTGAACGCCGTGATGTCGGGCATGAACCTTGCCAAAGGTGAAGAGCCGTCACCGCCGCCGCTGCCGGATAAAGAAGAACCGCCAGCACCGGCACCAGCCGACAACGCCCCGCTCGATGCGCTGCAGGCACATGAAGTCGCGCCCGTCAACGCCGTGCCGCCGCAAGAAGCAGGCGAAAGCGAAGACGATTTCGCCGAAGAAGACATGACACCCAAATATACCGTCAAGGAAGGCCCCGGCGGAAAAATCACCTATGTCGAACGGCCGGAGGCATCGAAGCTGCTGCTGGAATTGCTGCTCGACGACAAGGTGACGGTGCTGGACAGCGCGATTGAAGCCTTCCAGCTTGATGAAACCGTGCTGGTGCCGCTCGGCAAGATCGCGAAGCTGGTCGACTTCCCCATCACGGTCGATACCGCGCGCGGCGTGGCTTCCGGCTGGTTCGTGAAAAAAGAAAACACCTTCGTGCTGGAAAGCCCCTATAAAACCGCCACCGTCGCGGGCAAGGTCGAAGACGTTTCGCGCGGCATCGCCGAAACGCATCTGGACGACATTTATGTGAGCCTCGATCTTTTGTCGCTGTGGTTCCCGATCAAACTGACGCTGAACTATAACGAGCTGCGCATCTACATGAAGACCCTCGTGCCCCTGCCGTTTCAGGAACGCGCGCAGCGCAAGTCGCGCTGGGATGCGCTGAACAGGGCGGCGGGCATGCAGCCGGGGCTCGGCTACGACCCGAAAGATATTCTGCGCCTGCCCTACCGTTTCTATGCCGCGCCGTCGCTGCAATTCACCAACGGCATCACGCACAACGTCGCGCCCGACGGCACAACAATCACCGGCACCAGCCATGCCTTTAACGCACAAGGCGACCTGCTCGGCATGAGCGGGCGGGCGAGCGGCAGCCTCCAGACCTCGACCGACGGACGTGAAGAACTCTCTGGCCTCGCCTTCAACCTTTTGAAGGAAGATTACGCGGGCAGCCTGCTCGGCCCCCTGAAGGCCACGCGCTACGAGCTTGGCGATATTTCCACCAGCACCTTCCCGCTCGCGGGGCAACAGACCGGACGCGGCGCGTCGGTCACCAACGAGCCTTACAACTTCGTGCGCGATGCCACCAATTTCCGCATCCAGGGCTTCGGCCCCGTCGGCTGGGATGTCGAGGTGTTTCAGGACAGCGAGCTTCTGGCCTACGGCCCCATTATGGCGGACGGGCGCTATGATTTCCCGTCGCTGCCGCTTGGCGAGGGTTTCAACCTGTTCAAGATTATCCTCTACGGCCCGAACGGGGAGAAAGAGGAAAGATACGAGCGTTTCTATCTCGGGCAGAACATGGTTGAGGCGGGTAAGTTCCTTTACAATGCCGCACTGCTGCAATCCTCGACACCGGTGCTGGATGTCAGTTCGTCGCCGCCTTCCGAAACGCCGCACACATTGTCGCTGCTTGGCGAATACGGCGTGACCAGTTATCTTTCGGCCATGGCGGGGTTTTACCACGGGCCCATCGCCAGCACCGTGCTTGACGGTTTTGGCATGGGTCTGCGTACCTCGGGCGGAAACACCTATGCGCAGGTCAACGCCTTCTTCGATAAATCCGGCGGCCAGTCGACGAGCGCGCTTTTGACAGGCAACGTGACTGAAACCATCAGCTTCAACGCGCAGCACACCTACCACCGGGGCTACGACCCCGGCGTCTATACCACGCCAAAGAAAACCACGGTGCAGATGTCAAAGCTGTTCGCCTTCCACAACGACATCATTCCCGACATCAACGTGACTGTCGGGGCGGAGAAGGAAACCGAAGATACGGGGCGCGTTGTCGACTCTCTCATCAACCGCGTTTCGACGAACTTCATGGGGCTTGCCCTGTCGAACGAGCTGGAGCGCAACCTGTTCAGCGACGGCACCGACGACGTGTTCACGGGGCGCTTCTCGGGTCGCCTGCGCGCGCCCTTTGCGACTGTCAGGGCGGATGTGAACTATGAATTCCACAATCCGTTCCGTATCACGAGCGGCACGCTGACGCTGGAAAAAGACATTACCGAGGCGCTGCGGCTGACGGGGGGGCTGTCGCACACCTTCGGCGATACGCCCGTCACCACCTTCACGGGCGCCGCCGACTGGAAGCTCGCGAAGTTCAGGGTCGGCTTCGCGGGTTCGCTCGATACCACGCGCAACAAGCAGGTGGGGCTGACGCTCACCTACAACTTCGTGCCGCGCAGCGTCTACGGCGACTACGCCCTCTCGGGCGCGACGGACGACATCAATTCGGGCAGGCTGGTTATCCGCCCCTTCATC
>JAYUPV010000100.1:0-4645 GCA_043759865.1 Alphaproteobacteria bacterium
TTTCACGACGATCTGGAGCCGCAGAGTCAAAGATAAAGATCCAGTCCTAACTGCCGTTGACACACAAAAGCAGGAACCAAGTGGTTTAGCGATGTATCGACTGATATATCTGGGCTTGGATGACCGACAAGTGCGCGTTCGTCTTGAGACTATAGGTGTTGATGGGACTGTTCGAGACGAGTTTAGATTTGCTTTATCAGCGACGAACGAGTCGAAAATTTTTGTAAATGGTGGTGAGTTCGATTTAGTTGCGGACGGAGCCAAGGCCAAGGTTACTCTACGCAAGCCAATGGTAAGCGACTTCGCCTTACCCGTAAATTAATCGATTCGATGACCACCCCGCTCACCGCTCCCACTCGCCAGCCCGAGGACATTGACGCCGCGTTGCGCCCCAAGACGCTTGACGAATTTGTCGGGCAAAAGGCGGCGCGCGAAAATCTCCGAGTATTCATTCAGGCCGCCAAAGCGCGCGGCGATGCGCTCGATCACGTCCTGTTTTTCGGTCCCCCCGGCCTTGGCAAAACGACGCTGGCGCAGATTGTGGCGAAGGAAATGAATGTCGGCTTCCGCGCCACCTCCGGCCCCGTCATTTCAAAGGCAGGCGATCTTGCCGCCATCCTGACCAATTTGCAGCCGAACGATGTACTGTTCATCGACGAAATCCACCGCCTGAACGCGGCGGTCGAGGAAATTCTCTATCCCGCGATGGAAGACCGCCAGCTTGACCTGATTATCGGCGAAGGCCCCGCTGCGCGTTCGGTGCGTATCGACCTTCCGCCGTTTACCCTTGTCGCCGCCACCACGCGCTCGGGCTTGATTACAAGACCATTGCGCGAGCGTTTCGGCATTCCCCTGCGGCTTGAATTTTACCAGCCGGAAGAACTCGCGCTGATCGTTTCACGCGGCGCGAAAATCATGGGCATGGATATCACGGCCGAAGGCGCGTTTGAAATCGCAAGGCGCTCGCGCGGCACGCCCCGCATTGCAGGCCGCCTGACCCGCCGCGTGCGCGATTTTGCGCTGGTCGATGGCAACAAAAAAATCGACGCCAAAATCGCCGATGTCGCGCTTTTGAAACTGGAGGTCGATGCAACCGGCCTCGACAGCATGGACCGAAAATATATGGGCTGCATCGTGGACAATTACGGCGGCGGGCCTGTCGGCATCGAAACTATCGCCGCCGCGCTTTCCGAACAGCGCGATGTGCTGGAGGAAGTGGTCGAGCCGTATCTGCTGCAATGCGGTCTTATCATCCGCACGCCGCGCGGTCGCATGATTTCCGATGCAGGCTATAAATATCTCGGCCTGCCGCTGCCGAAGAATGCCAAAGACAGGCAGATGGCGCTGATGATTGACGCGCCCTCACAAGAAGATCTCGGATGAGCGGCGCCATTGTGATACGCCGCGCGAAAGAAGCCGATGCCCGCCAGATTGTCGAGGCGCATCATGCGGCGGTGCGCGAAAAAGCCACGAAATCCTACGCTCCCGAAATTATCGCCGCCTGGGCGCCCGCCGAAATTTCCGACACACGCGTGCAAAAACTGGCGGAGCAAATCGCCAGCGGCGAGTTTTTTACGCTGGTCGCCGAGACCGACGGAAAAATCTTCGGCTTCGGGCAGGTGAACCCCGGCAAGAACGTGCTTGGCGCTGTTTACGTCGCCAGAAATGCTTTCGGTGGCGTGGGCGAGCGGCTGATAAAACAGCTCATCCAGCACGCGCGCGACAAGGAATGTAAATTCCTCGCCATGGACGCCTCCACCAATTCCGAAGCCTTCTACCGCCGCAACGGCTTCCGCGTCATGGGCTACGGCAAACACCACATTGCCTCCGCAGGCCTCGACATGGACTGCGTGCATATGATGCTGAAGCTGGAGTGATTTTTGCTGCACAAAAACTGCACAATCATGCCTTTTCCCCGCAAGCGTAAATAATGTAATCTGGCGAAGAGGAATGCCGCATGACCGCCCACACCCTTCCCGTTCGCGTTTACTATGAAGACACCGATGCCGCCGGTATTGTGTATCACGCCAACTACCTGCGCTTTGCGGAGCGGGGGAGGACGGAGATGCTGCGGGAGGCGGGGCTCGAGCATGCGAAAATCCTTGCCGAAACGGGTACCGCATTTACCGTAATATCAATGCAAATTGATTTCAAATCTCCAGCCAAGCTTGATGAACTTTTGAGCGTCCAAACTCGTATGGTATCGGTCGGAGGCGCGTCGATGGAAATGGCGCAATCTATCCACAGGGGCGACGAGGTTCTGGTTGATATGACTGTCAAAATCGCCTGTATTGATAAGCGCGGCAAAGCTGCTAGATTACCAGAAGCGGTAAGGGAATTGTTTAAGGGCAGGACATAATTCCCCCGTTTTCCAGTACGCCGGGTTTCGCCGGCATGACAAAATTGTTCGAGGATATCTCAAGATGGACCCCATTCAGGCAACGCAACTCGCAGGCACGGTCGCCAGCCACGATTACACGATCTGGGGCATGTTCCTGCAGGCCGATATTATCGTCAAGACTGTGATGCTGATCCTCGTTGCGTCTTCGGTCTGGAGCTGGGCGATTATTTGCGACAAGTGGATCACGTTCAAGAGCATCAATTCCAAGGCGCAGAAATTCGAAACGTCGTTCTGGTCGGGCGAGGCGCTGGAAAAACTTTACAAGCGCATCTCGGCAAAGCCGACCGACCCGATGGCGCGCACGTTTTGCTCCGGCATGAATGAATGGAAACTGACGACCGAAGGCCATGCGACGTTTGACGGCGATTTGCGCGCAGGCCTGCAGCAGCGCATCGACCGCGCCATGAGCACCTCCATCAACCGCGAAATCGGCGTGCTGGAAAGATACATGACTTTCCTCGCCACCGTCGGCTCGACAGCACCGTTCATCGGGCTGTTCGGCACGGTGTGGGGCATCATGAATTCGTTCACCGCCATCGCGGGTTCGCAAAACACATCTATCGCGGTGGTCGCGCCCGGCATTGCCGAGGCGTTGTTTGCGACTGCCATCGGCCTTGTCGCCGCCATTCCTGCGGTCGTGTCGTATAACAAATTTTCAACCGATCTCGGCCGTTACCAAGACAGGCTCGATGCCTTCGCAGCGGAATTCTCGGCCATCCTCGGCCGCCATCTCGAACAACGAGGGACGGGGCGGTAATGGCAGCAAAACTTCTTGGCAGGGTTCGGGGGAAACGCGCGCCGGTGATGTCGGAAATCAACGTCACGCCGATGGTCGATGTCATGCTCGTGCTACTGGTCATTTTCATGGTCACGGCGCCGCTGCTGTCGGCGGGGGTTGCGGTCGATTTGCCCAAGGCGCGCGCGAAAGCCATCAGCCAGCAGGACAATAAGCCGCTTGAAATCACGCTTGACCCGACCGGCGGTATTTACATGGGCGAGACCAAGGTGACGCAGGAACGCATGATCGGCATGCTGCAGGCGATAGCCACCGAAACGCAGGACCGCCGCGTGTACCTGAAGGCCGATTCAAAACTCGACTACGGCAAGGTCATGGTCATCATGGCGGCCATCAAGACGGCGGGGTTCAGCAAGATTGCGCTGGTCACGGACCCGACGACGGCGAAAAGGGACTGAAAACCGTGCAGGCGAAGGGGGTTTCTGAAGCGTTGGCGATGCGGAGAAGTTCTTTAACCATTTCCCTGATCTTCCACGCGACGTGCTTCGTGCTCGCCGTTGTCAGCTTTCCATGGCTGAAAAAAGACTACGACATTCCCATTCCCCTGTCGGTCGAGATGGTGACCATCGACGAGATGAACCAGACCACCAAGGTCGCGCCGAAGCCCGAAAAGAAAATCGAGAAAAAAGTCGAAAAGCCCCCCGCGCCGCCCAAACCCGCGCCCGCCGCGACGAATACCGCGAAGGAAATGGTTAAGCCGACAAAAGACCTCATAAAAGAAGATCCCATCAAAAAGGATGAGAAAGTCCTCGTTGACCCGACCGCTCATCCGGACAAGAAGCTCGACAAGCAGGACGAGAAGAAAAAGAAGGTTACCGAAACGGAGGAACAAAAATTTGCTTCCATCCTCAAAAATCTTCAGGAAGAAAAGCCGCAGCCAAAGGACGACCAGAAGCCTGACCTGAAACTTGATGAACCCGCCCCGCCCGACGAAGGCCGTCCCGTGCCTCTCGGCGAGCGCATGACAATGACGGAGATGGAGGCTGTGCGCGGGCAGCTTGCAGGCTGCTGGACAAAAATGCCAGCTGGCGCAAAAGAAGCGCAGGATCTTGCGGTTGAAGTGCATATGACAATAACGCGTGAGCGCACTCTTCAGGCGTACCGGATTGTCGATCAGGGGCGTTACAATTCTGATCCGTTCTTCAGGGCAGTTGCAGACAGCGTAAAATGGGCGCTCAGTGACCCAAATTGCTCGCCTTTACTGTTGCCACCTGATAAATATGATACTTGGAAATCAATCCTTATCACTTTTGATCCGAGCGATATGTTCTAAGCTAAAAAGAGGAAGCCATGAAAAGAATTTGTCTCGCCCTTTTGTTTGCCGTCATGCTGATGGTAACCTCAAATGCATATGCCCAGACCAATCTTGGTACAGTTAGCCCAACCGGCGCAGATCCTATTGCTATTGCCATCCCCGATTTCGTCTCCGCTTCCGGCGCGCCCGATGA
>JAYUPV010000101.1:0-2689 GCA_043759865.1 Alphaproteobacteria bacterium
TAACTCCTTGATTTTATATAAGCTGTGAAGGGTTAGTGTATAAGTATGATACCACAAATACCGTTGAATATCAGTAAAATAGGATAGCTACGCTATCCCAGCGAAAGCAGGGATTCAGGGTTGTTGCAAATAGAAATGACCCAACTAGGCCCCTGCTTTCGCAGGGGCGACGGTGAAAATTCGGGCTCTGGCCTTGAACCCCCTCCCGCGCTATCCTCTTGCCCATGAGCAAAGTCTTTAGAATCGACATACCGGCGCAAGGGTCAACCTGCGTCGTCGCTGACAGCCCGCATAGCGGCAGGGATTACCCTGCCGATTTCGACTATGCCTGCGGTTTGCAGGAGCTGCGTCAGGCCGAAGATATGGCGGTCGATACGCTTTACAATTTTTTGCCAGCACTTGGCGTGCCGCTGCTCGCGGCGGAATTTCCGCGCGCTTATATCGACGTGAACCGCACCGATACCGTCACCCGCAAATTCAAGGCGGAGGGCGAGCAGGACTATGAAGGCACGGAGAGCAGCCTCGCCCGCGCCGCGATATCGCCCCGCGCGGAAAAACCGATTTATAACCGGAAACTGAAACTCAGCGAAGTGTTCAACCGCGTCGCCAGCTATCACAAGCCCTATCACGACCGGCTGGAGAAAATGATCGATGACACCCATGCCGCGAATGGCAAAGTGGTGCACCTGAATTTGCATTCCATGCCCTCCGTCGTGCAGCGCGGCACGAAAATCAACCGCTACGACGTTATCCTCGGCACGCGCGACGATGCGTCGGCCGATCCCGCCATCACCGAAAAGCTCCGCAGCCTGTTCGCGGCAAAGGGCTACAAGGTCGGCGTGAATAATTCAGGCTTCAAAGGCGCGGAAATCCTGCGCCGCGCGGGCGATCCGCAGCGCTCCCGCCACAGCATACAGGTGGAGCTGAACCGCAAGCTCTATATGGATGAAAAAGCGCTGGTGCTGAACGCGAGCATGCCGAAGCTGCAGCAGGACTTGCAGGATATCATGGCGGAATTTACGGTGTGGTGCGATGCCAATGTAAAGGCTGCTCCCACCCCCAAGCGCCACCCCGCCGAAGGGCGGGGTCCAGCCCGCGCGTAGCGCATTTACAAAGGCAGCCTTACGGCTGCGGCCAGACCCCGCCCTTCGGCGGGGTGGTTGCGGGAGAGTTATTGTTTCTTTTACTGATCGTCGTCGTCGTCAGAAGCGCGGCCGCGCTGGCCTTTGCGGTAGCGGTTGATTTTCGCTTCCAGCTCGTCCAGTTCCTCGCAGGGTGAAACGCCGCAGGTCATGCGCAGCACCTGCATCTGCTCATAGGCGCGCTTCAGGTTGCCGGTAGCGAGATAGGTGTCGGCCAGATAGCGGTTCGCGCCTTGGTGCGCGGGGTTGATGGCGAGGGCTTTCAGGTAATCGACCCGTGCGCGTTTTTTGTCGCCGAGGCGGTAATAGGCAAAGCCGCGATAGGTATAGGCATCGGCGCATTCGGGATGGCGGCTCAAGACCCCTTCCAGCACGCCGAGCGCCTGCGAATATTTTCCTCGGGAGATATAATATTCTGCCGTGATAAGCCCTGAATCCTCGCGGAAGGGCACCTCGATCTTTTTGGGCACATGCGTTTCTTCGGCGGGGGCAGGGGCGGGGGAAAACAGCAGCGAGCCCGTCAGCAGGGCGGCGGCGATGATAATAAAACGCATGGCGTGGTTAAACCGTCTGTTCGATGCGGAAATTTTCTATTCCGTCGTAATCTGCGGGTTCGGTATGCACTTTGTCAACCCTTGCCATCAGCGGGCCGTGGCGCAGGGCGCGGACGAGGTCGCCCACCTGCTTGGCGTCGCCATGGATAAGGGCTTCGACCGAGCCGTCCGTACGGTTACGCACCCAGCCGGAAAGATCGCGGTTGAGGGCTTCTTCCTGCAGCCAGCGGCGGTAGCTGACGCCTTGCACGAAGCCATGCACAAAAACACGCACGGTATCGCTGGCGCCGGGAGCGCGCGGGGTGGCTGTTTCTATGAGATTCATGTTCATATCCGGACTAACTTCCTCCGCCATGAAAAGTTCCCCCCGTATTTAAAAAAAAGAATGTTACTCAACCGCCATCACAAGGCAGTTCGCCTGCAGCACTTTGCAGGCCGAGGTCGCCTGGGTCTGGTTCATCCCGGCAAGGCGCGCACGGTAGATGGTGCCGCGGTTGGTTTGCAGGGGGGCGATAATATACTGGCTGCCGGAGGTCAGCTTCAGCGGCAGTTTGTCGCGGGCGCTTTTCAGCGCCATCATGCCGGCATGCTGGTTGGCAAACGCGCCGATCTGCACCGCCCAGCTGCCCTTGATCGCGTCGGGCGTCACGGCAAAGGCCTGCGAAGCGCTCGCCACCTGAACAGGGGCGGGTTTTGCGACGGGTGCAACAGCTGCCACTTGAGGTTTCTTCGGCGGCGGCACGGCGAGCGTCGCAGTGTTCATGGGGCGCGGCCTGAAATCGGCGATAACGTCGCGCACGGGGTCTTTGGCCTTGTTCAGCTTGACCGGCTGAGGCTGTTCCTGCGTGTCGCCTTCTTCCGTGCTCATGCCCATGGGGCTGAAAGCGGGGGCTTCGAGGTTCGATTGCGTGCGCGAGGTCACAGGCTGCAGGCGTTTTTGCACCGAAGCATTCGAGGCCACATTGCGCTCGGGCTTTTTGCGCGGCAGCAGCG
>JAYUPV010000102.1:0-18672 GCA_043759865.1 Alphaproteobacteria bacterium
GCTGATCGAGCGCGGCTTCGACATCGTGTCGGGCGGCACCGACAGCCATCTCGTTCTCATCGACCTGCGCCCCAAGAAACTGACCGGCAAAGACGCCGAGCTGAGCCTTGAACATGCCGGCATGACCTGCAACAAAAACGCCATTCCCTTCGACCCGCAAAAACCGATGGTGACATCGGGCCTGCGCGTCGGCAGCCCCGCCGCCACCACGCGCGGTTTCGGCAAGGCTGAATTTGAGCTCATCGGCGAATACATGGTTGCTGTGCTCGACGGCCTTGCGGCCAACGGCGCGGGCAACAACGGCGAGATTGAAAAATCCGTGCTTGCCGAAGTGCAGCAGCTTTGCAAAAAATTCCCCATTTACCCCCGCGAATAGGATTTTAAAAGAATGAGATGCCCTTTTTGCTCCGGCACCGAAACCCAAGTTAAGGACAGCCGCCCCACGGAAGACGATGCTGCCATTCGCCGCCGCCGTGAATGCCCCGGCTGCGAGGCGCGCTTCACGACTTTCGAGCGCGTGCAGCTGCGTGAAATCATCGTGGTCAAGAACGATGGCCGCCGCGAGCCTTTTGACCGCGCAAAACTGCTGCGGTCGCTGAAACTCTCGCTGCAAAAACGCCCCGTCGAGATGGAATCCATCGAACGCGCCGCGAACGACATCGTGCGCCAGCTGGAACAGGCGGGCGAGAGCGATATTACGACCAAGATCATCGGCGAAAAGGCGATGCACGCTCTCTCGCAGCTCGATCCGGTCGCTTATGTGCGCTATGCGTCGGTTTATAAAGACTTCCGCGAAGTGAAGGACTACAATGACTTCCTGGCAGGCGTCGAGCATGTCTGCAAGAAAGTCAGCAATGGTTGATAAGATAAAATTCACGAAAGTCCCGCCGAAAGCGCCTGAAAAGCGCAGCGCGAAGAAAAATGCGGGCTCACCCAAGGCGCGTAATACGGCGGCAAGGCTTGCGGCCGTGCAGGTGCTGTACCAGATGCAGCTTAACAATCAGGACGCAAAATCCGCCGTGCGCGAATACATCTCCCATCGCAGTGGCTTCAAAATCGACGGCGCGGTTTACGTGCCGCCCGACGAGGAATTGCTCGGCGAAATTGTGCTGGGTCTGGAAAAGCGCTGGGCCGATGTCGATGCGGTAGTCATGGCGGCGCTTGCGGGGCGCAAGGGCGGCGAAATCGAGACGCTGCTTGATTCAATCCTGCGCGCGGGCGCCTATGAAATGCTGGCGCATGGCAAGATAGACGCGGGTATCATCATCACCGATTACCTGAACGTCACCACCGGCTTTTACGAAGGCTCGGAAACCAAGCTCGTCAACGCCGTGCTCGATAAAATAGCAAAAACCGTCCGCGAATAACGCCCGTTACAGGTGGCACATGCGGGGGCGGATGATTGTTCTTCCCACCGGCCTGCCATCTTCATCCTGATACGCATTTATGATGCTGATGCCGTTTTTCAGCATGGTGACAAAATCTTTGTTCTGGCAGGCGATTTCTTCCATCTTTTTCCCCATGCGGCTTGCCAGCTCCTGCGCCTCGTCTTTGCCTTTTCCAATCCTGTAGACATAGACAAGCGCGTTGGTTTCGTCTTCGGAGGTGATGTCGATAACAGTCAGGCCTTCTTTCTCCCGGATGGGGAGATCCATTTTCTTTTTCATTTCCTGTGCGACAAGGCCGGCAGGCGTGAGGACGGGCTTTTCGCCAGACGGCAAAAGCGCGGCCGTGATGAGAATAAACACAAGACCGGTCACGCCCGTCGACTTGCTTCTCTTGAAGTCTTTCGGCGGCAGCGGCACGCCCATGCCGAGCAGGAACAGGTAAACACCGACAAAAAGCAGGGCTAATAGTTCGAGATGCTGTGCCATTTATTCCGGCTTTGGTTGTACGGGTTCTGGTTCAGGCTGCACGCAATCCTTGGGCGTGATGGTGACTGTCTGCACCGCCGCGCCGTCGAGGTCGCGATAGGAGATGACCACGGTCAGCCTTGCGTTCAGCAGCTTCAGATAGGTTTCGCTCTTGCAGGCACGGTCGGACAGGTAGCCGGACATGACCGCCGCGCGGTCGAGCGCTTCTTTGCGGGGCTCCAGCAGGGTCATGACGTAAATGACCTTGTCGCCTTCTGCCTTGATGTCGTCAAGCCGCGTCGTGTTGTCAACCTCCGCCGGCAGGGTCAGTTTTCTCTTCATCTCCATGACGGCGGGGGAAGCATCGGCGGGGATTTCGCGCAAAATATAGGACAGCAAGACCGCGAGGACGGCAACAATGACAGCCGCACCCAGCGCAACTGCAATTTTCCGCCCTTTTGATGCGCTTGTGTGCTCAGTCATTGTTTTATTGCGCCTGATTGAGTTCGGAGAAAGCCTGTTCAATGTCTTTGAGCGTAATGGTGGTCAGGTCAAGGCGCGAAGGCTTGGTGATTTTCATCACGCGGCTGGCGGCATATTTCACGCTGTCCTCGAAAAGGTTGCGCACCAGCCGGCCATTGGGAAAATTCTGCGGGAAAAGGTTGGGTGCCTCCGCCATGATTTTGGCGAGCATCACCTGCGCATCTGGGGCGAGGGTGTATTTCCCTTCTCGCATGAACTTGTGGTAAATCTCGGTCATTTCGCCGGGCGAATAATCGGTGAAAGTAATGATTTCGGTGAAGCGCGATTTCAGCCCGGGGTTGTATTCGAGGAATTCCTGCATTTTCCCTGTATAGCCGGCCGCGATAACCACAAGGCGGTCGCGGTTGTCTTCCATGAGTTTCAAGAGCGTGGTGATAGCCTCCGCGCCGTAGGAATTTCCGGTATGCGTGGTGTGGCCCATGAGCCCGTAGGCTTCGTCGATGAACAGCACACCGTCGAGCGCCTCGTTGACCTTGGCGAGAACTTTTTGCGGCGTTTCGCCAACCCATTTGCCGATGATTTCGGGCACGGAGACTTCGACCACATGCCCGCCCTTGAGGTAGCCGATCTGCCGCAAGAGCCGCCCGAAGATGCGCGCGACGGTGGTTTTACCCGTGCCCGGGTTACCCGCAAAAACGAGATGCAGTGAGGAACTCGGGCTTTCGGGCAGGCCGATGCCCGCGCGCATTTTCATGAATGCCATGCGGTTTCCCTGTTCGGAAATCGCTTTCTTGACGTCCGAAAGGCCGATCAGGTTTTCAAGCTCGGAAAAGGCGTCTTTGTAGCTTTCCATGTCGATAGCGCCGAGGTTTGGCAGCAACCCCTGCGCTTCTTTGTGGTTTTGCTTGGCGGCAAGGCGCATCCACAGCACGGCGAAGTCGTGGTCGGTGTGGAAATAGCTTTCTGCACCGCGCGCCAGCAGGTCGAGGCCGATGAGATAGGCCGAATTGGGGTCGCCCATCCATGCCGATTTCAGCAGCGCGGCCGCCGCTTCGTTCTGTTTTTTTTCGAGCGGCCTCATGAGGTCGCGCGTCAGCGCCATCAGCATGTCGCTGTCGCCTTCAAGTGCCTTCTTCCTCTGCAGGTTGTCGGGCATGAGGCTTGAGCCGTCTATTTCGGGGGTTGGGTGGGGCAGTCTGCGGGGGTGATGTGCAGCGGCTCCATCGGTGTGTTGGCGCTGTCTTTGAACCTCACCTCGACCGGAACATTGAGCTTGAGCGCCACGCCGAACGCCGATTCCCGGCAGGCCTCGACCGCGATGGCCTTTTTCATGTCGTCCGACAGCACCTGCGCTTCAGCCTGAGAGGTGCTGAAGGCGATGGTGTAAATAATCGTTTCGCCCTCGAGCGTAACGCTTTCAATGCGCGTGGTGTCGTTCACCTGCGCGGGCGGGTGGACCTGCTTTACGATGTCTTCAAGCACCAGCTCGCCGCGCGAGGGCGAGGTCGCGCGCATCACTGTGTTGGAACCGGTCCAGAGCAGCAGCAGGATACTGAGGACAAGGATGGAAACTTTTCCCTGAAAAACCTTGGGGGGAAGCTTGGCGTTGCAGCCCAGCAGGAACAGGTACAAGCCAAGGGCCATGAAGCCGAGCAATACCGGGCCGACTTTGGTGAAAAATTCCATGTTCAATCTCCTTTGACCGGGCGCTTGCCCATTATAAACAGGCAAAAACTAGTTGCCAAGGCGCTTGAGACCCGCTTCGAGGTCGGCCTTGAGGTCGGATACGTCTTCTAGCCCGATATGCAGGCGCAGGGAAAAGCCTGTTTCCGTCCATTTTTCGGCGGTGCGGATGGGCTTGGGTTGTTCGGGAAACATCAGGGACTCGAAACCGCCCCAGGAAAAGCCGAGGCGGAAGATCAGCATTTCGTCCAGCATGGCCGCGATTTTTTCCTTGCGCGTTTCGTGCAGCACGATGCCGAAGGTGCTGGTCGAGCCGCTGAAATACTTTTTCCAGTTCTCGTGGCCGGGGCAGGAGGGGAAAGCGGGGTGCAGCAGGCGCTTCACCTGCGGCTGGTCCTGCAGCCAGCCGGCGATTTCCAGCGCCGATTTCTGGTGGTGCGGCAGTCGCACATGCAGGGTGCGCAGTCCGCGCGTCGCAAGATACAGTTCCTCCGACCCGCCGCAAAGGCCGAGCATCAGCGCCGCGCGTTTTATCGCGGGCCAGCTTTCCTCGTTGGTCGACACCACGCCGAGCATAACGTCGGAGTGTCCGGCGATGTATTTTGTTGCTGCCATGACGGAAACGTCGATGCCGAGATCCATGGGCTTCAGGAACAAAGGCGTTGCCCAGCTGTTGTCGATCGCGGTCTTGATGCCGGCTTTTTTCGCGGCATGGGTGATGGCGCCGATATCCTGCACTTCGTAGGTGAGCGAGCCGGGTGCTTCCATGAACACGAGCCTGGTGTTCGGGCGGAAAAGTCTGGAAATGTCTTCGCCGATCATAACTGGGAAATATTCGACGTCGATGCCGAATTTGCGCAGGATTTCCTCGCAGGTCTTGCGCGCGGGGCCATAGCAGTTGTCGGTCATCAGCACATGGTCGCCGTGCTTGGCAAAAGCGACAAGCGTGGTCAGGATGGCGGAAAGGCCGGAGCAGGTGGCGACGCTGCGGTACGCGCCTTCGATCAGCGCGATGCCTTCCTCGAAAGCCGCGCTCGAGGGCGTCCCCGAGCGGCCGTAGGAAAAGGGCACATTCGGCACCTTTTCGTATTCCGCGAAGGTGCGGAAAACAATCGTGGACATGCGGTGCGGCGGCACGTTAACCGCGCCGTGGTATTCGGCGGGCTTCGAGCCCGCATGGGTCAGGATGGTGTTTTGCTTTTTGCTCATGGCGTGCTGCCCTTTTTCTTTGGCGTCGAAAGATCGCCGCCCCATTCCGCCCAGGAGCCGCCGTAGATGGCCGCGCCCGGATAGCCGATCTGGTAAAGACCCAGCGCCACGACGCAGGCGGTCACGCCCGAGCCGCAGGAAATGGCGATGGGCCGCGAGCGGTCGACATGCGACAGTGCAGCGACAAGCGGCGCGCCCGATTTCAGCTGTGCTGTTGCAGGGTCGATGAGCGTCGTGTAAGGCACGTTGATAGAGCCCGGTATATGGCCGCTTTCCATGCCGGGGCGCGGCTCGGGCGCGTCGCCGCTGTAGCGTTTGGCATCGCGTGCATCGAGCACGATGAAATGCGGCTTCGCCACGTTGTCCAGCATGTCCTGCCTGTTCTTGAACAAATGCGGGTAATAGGTCGCTTTGTAACTGGCGGGCATGGGCGCTTTTGTGCCTGTCTTGGGGCGGACGGGGTAACCCGCGCTCAGCCATGCGGGCATGCCGCCGTTCAGGATGTAAATCTTGTCATGCCCGAAAATGCGGAACATCCACCATGCACGCGCGGCTGCCATCGCAATTCCACCCCGGTCATAAATGACAACGCGGTCGTCGTTGGAAATGCCGAGCGCGCTCGCGTAGATTTCGAATAACTCCGGGCTTGGGAGCGTGTGGGGCAGCACGGCATCGGCATCGGCTACGGAATCGATGTCGAAATTAAGTGCGCCGCCGATGCGGATATCGGCGGCTGGCTGGCCATAGCTTGCATCCAGCAACCGCACATCGGGCGCGTCCATCATCTGCTTCAGTTCAGCCGCGCTCAGGAGGACGTTCATGCCCCGAGCCATTTCTGGCGCAGCCGCGTGTGGTTGCGGGCAAACCAGTTCAGCATCAGGGCGGTGGTGATGTTGGTGATGTCGCCCTGATCGAGCATCTTGAGGACACTTGCGGCGGGGAGCAGGTGGGTCTTGATTTCTTCCCCCTCGCCCTCATGCCCGTAAATGCCGCTTTCTGCTTTTTCGATGCGGCCCATATAGAGATAGAATTTTTCCGCCATACAGCCGGGGCTGGAAAAGGACTCGCCGATGAATTCGAGGTCGACGACGTCGCAGCCGGTTTCCTCGAAGGCCTCGCGCCGCGCCGCTTCCGCCGGAGTTTCGCCTTCGTCAATCGCGCCCGCCGCGCATTCGAACAGGAAGGGGTTTTCGACCCCCGCCATCATCGCGCCGAGGCGGAACTGCTGGTTGAGCAAAATCTCGTCGGTTTCGGGGATGTACAGCAGGACAACAGAGATATCCTTGCCGAAAAAAACCTCGCGCTGCATTTCCTCCGCCCAGCCGCTATGGCGGAGGCTGCGCGGCTGGACACGGAACGTTTCGAGTTTGTGATAGCCGTCGAAAATCACCTCGCGCGCGAGTATTTTCGCGGCAGGTGTGGTTTCAGCGGGCTTTGCTTTGGTCATTGTTCTGCCCCTCAAAAAAACCGTTCTTAGTGCGGTACGCCGGGAATGGTTTCACCGCGGCCGGGGTTGATCTGCACTCCGCCCTGCAAGCCGCCCTGAAGCTGACCGTGGCCTGCCGTGCCGCCGGCGCCTTCGCCGGGATTGGTCACAAGGCCGCCGCCGAGCGAACCGCCGATGTGCGCGCCGCCCGCGGTGCCGCCGGTGCTGCCGCCGTCGCCGCCGCGGTTATCGCCGCCTGCAGTGTTGCCGCTGCCTTGGGTCACGCCCGTTGTTCCACCGCCGCCGCCGCCCATGCCGTCTTCACGGGGCATGCTGCTCTTGTCTTTTTCTTTAGGGGGCTTCTCGCCGCCGGCACTCTGGCCACCACCGTTTTGACCGTTACCGCCGCCGCCATTGTTATTGCCGCCGCTTTGGCCGCCGTTATTGTTGCCGCCGGAGTTGCTGTTGCCGGTGTTCTGGCCGGAGTTGCTGTTACCGCCGGAGTTGTTGTTACCTGTGTTTTGGCCACCGGTGTTACTGTTGCCGCTGGTCTGACCGCCGTTGTTGTTGCCGCCGTGCTGGCCGCCGGTGTTCTGGCCTGCGCCCGCTTGGCCGCTGCCGCTTGTACCGCCCTGACCTGCGCCGGGTTGACCGCTCGCGCCGAAGCCGACACCGGAACCTGCCGCCGTACCGCCGGTTTTATCTTTGCCGTCGTTGTTGCCGCCGTTCTGGCCGCCACCTTGGCCGCTGTTCTGACCGCCGCCGGTATTGTCATGCCCGTTGCCGCCAAAGCTGCCGAGATCGCCGGTGTTGTCGCCGTGGCCGCCGCCCGTGCCGCCAAAGCTGCCGATGCCGCCGGTGTTATCTCCGCGACCGCCCTGGCTGCCGTTCTGTTGCGAACCGCGTCCGCCGCCGTCACCGCTCTGGCTGCCCGTAAGGCCAATGTCGCCGCCGACACCGGGAACGCCAAGGCCAGCCGCGCCGTGCGCACCGGAATGACCGCCTCCACCGAGACCGCCCATATCGCCAAGGCCTTGATGCGCGCCTGCGCCAAGCCCTGCATCTCCGATGCCTTGTTGTGCGCCCATGCCGTGTGTCGGATCCTGTATTGCCGCACCGCCGATGCCTGCACCTGCAGCGCCACCGAGTCCTGCGCCGTTACGCGGCGAAACGATTGCGGCGTTGCCTGCGTTTCCGGCGTTACCGGCATTACTCGCGTTACCCGCATTACCCGCATTACCCGCGTTTCCGGCATTAGCTGCGTTACCTGCCTGTGCTCTCGCGCCGAGGCCGCCGCCCGCGTTATTCGGGCTGACAATGTGGTTGCTGCCGAGGCCGCTTTTTTTCTTCTTTTTCTTCTGGAGGATGATGCTATTCGTCGTGCCCGCACCCGCACCAAGGCCGGAGCCCGCCTGCTGGGTCTGTGTGTTGGGCTGTATCGGCGTGCCATGGCTGCCGCCAGTGCCGGGGGTCAACGTCAGTACGCCTTTTTGCCCGCTGCCTGCGCCATCTATGCTCGTTGAACCTGAGAGATGGGTGCTGCTGCTTCCCGATGTCCCGATTTGCCCTGCCCAAGCGGAGGTGGAAAGAGCCATGACGAGTGACAGTGCTGTGGCGACAAAAAGGGTGGAACGCATGTGAATCATCTCCTTGTAAACTGGGTGGAATTATATGATGTGGCGAGATTACGCCGCCGACTTCGGGAGCGCAAGTTACATATTGCCAAGAAAGGCTTTTACGGTGATTATTTTACCTAATTTTTTCAGTAGTTTGGCTGTAAATTCAATGCTTCCCAATCTCGGGCGGATGTGGTGATAATCTGTCTTGGGACAACGATAACCATAAGACCATAATATGAGCCCGTTCAAGATACTCGCCGCCAGCCTTGTTATTGCCGGAGGGGCCACCCTTTGCAGTCCGCTTGCCTATGCAGCCGATGCGCTGCTGGTCACACCAGCGGCGGGCGTGCCGCTGGAAGCGCAGGGCACGATTACAATTCAGGTGGATGCCGGGGTATCTAACGACAGATACGCCAATTTTTTTGTGCAGCTCGACGGTGACGACATCACGGGGCTGGTTTCTGTCAACGGCCGCACAGTCTCGTACCAGCCGCCCGTGAGACTGGCGCTTGGCGATCACATACTGGTGCTCGTCGAGAAAATCGCCGAGAACCATTTTACCGAGCTTGCGCGCTGGACGCTGAAAGTCGGCGGCGAGGGGCTGGCGGGTGCTGCGCTGACGGGGCAATTCGCGGGGCAGTATAACTACCTCGTTTCAGACAATCTCGAACAGAACGACAAGGTGAGCCCGCATTCGGGCACGGCGACGCTGAACGCCGTAGGAAGCGTCTTGAACAGGGGCTGGCAGACGGATGCCAAGATCAACGGTTTTTTCGATTCAAAAGAAACCAACAATGCACCCGATGACGACCATTTCATGCTTGGCGAATATCTGGTCACGACGCGCAATACGTCGGGACCTCTTGGCACGACCCTCAATTTCGGCAACCACGATGCGGGTCTTTCGAACCTGCTGGTCGACCAGTATTACCGGCGCGGGCTTTCGGCGCGCTTCGACATCAATTCATGGCTGCGCGTGACAGGCTTTGCACAAGACCCCGCGCGCGCCATCGGCAACGGCAACGTGACCGGCCTTGCACGCGATGACCAGCGGGCAGAGGGCGGCGCGCTGCGCGTCTTCCCACTGTCGGACACCTATGGCGAACGCGTGTTCGTCGAGGGCGCGGGCTATTACGGGCAGGGCACGATCTCGGGCGACGGCGCGGGCATTCCCACGACCTTCAGCAACGAGGGCAGGGGCTGGACGGCGGCGGTAGAAGGACAGACGCTTGACGACAAGGTCAACGCGCATGCCGACTTCGCCGAGACGCATTTTGACGACGACGGCGCGGGACTTATTGTTCAGGAAAAAACTGACTCGGCCTACCGTGCCCGCGTCGCGTGGTCGCCCATCGCAACGCTGCTCAAGACCGATACCTCGACCGAGAGGATGCAGATCCTCGCCCAGTACCACCGCTTCGGCACTTTCTACCGTTCTCTTGCCAATCTCGGCACGCCGGTCGACGAGCAGCGGGCCTCGCTGACCGCAAGCTACCTGAAAGATTCCTTGAGTCTCACAGGTGAAACCTATGGGGCGGAAAACAACACCGGCGACGACCCTCTCCTGCCGACCGACCGTGGCGCTGGTGCGCTGGTGCAGGCCACAGTGCAGCCCGTGTTCTTTTTCAAGGATGTCGCGGCGGAAAGCTTCCTCGGCCGCACGACCTGGATTGCCGGCGCCAGTTACTCGCGCGAGAAGCGCCATGAAACGCCCTTGCTATTCCTCGGCGATGGTCTCGATCAGTCGACGGTGACGTTCAACGGCGGCTGGACGGTCGCATATGAAAAGGCTACGGCCACGTTTTCCCACACCTTCACCGATTTCGTCAACGACGCGGTGGCCAACGACAGTTACCAGACGAACTTCACCGAATTGTCGCTGACCTGGATGGTGGCGGACTGGTTGACGGTCACGCCTGCGGCCCAGATGCAGATACAGCACGATCACGGTCCTCTCTCCGGCACGACGGAACAGTATTTCGCTGCTCTCGACACCTCGGCGGTTCTTATCCCCGACAAGCTGACGCATACTTTCCACTATGGCGGGATTTTTGACCACGGCACGGCAGCCGACGACCAGAACAACGCCTCGACCGAATTCGTCTGGCAACTGAAGCAGGCGGGATTGAACGACCCCGGCATCGCACTGTCGCTCAGCGGAAATTACGAGCACGCCACGCGGGACGGCGTGCCGCCGCTGTCGGACAAGGAC
Source organism: Alphaproteobacteria bacterium (assembly GCA_043759865.1). Classification (GTDB taxonomy): domain Bacteria; phylum Pseudomonadota; class Alphaproteobacteria; order Micavibrionales; family UBA2020; genus JAPWJZ01. The sequence continues at coordinate 10,486 of JAYUPV010000102.1, forward strand.
GAAAATTACAAGGTTTTCCTTTCATTGAAAGTCGGCGCGGCCTTCGGGCTTTGACCGTTCGGGAGTTTTGACATGGCTTTTGCAAGGCTGCACTTTAAAGGATTGCTTCTGACCGCTCTTTTCCTGCTGGCGTTTGGTATACAGCCTGCCTCGGCACTGGTCATTAAGGCCGAGGCGATTCCCGACAGAAAGAATATCGTCTTCAGCGGCGCCTCTTCCAGCCTGACCGTCAACTGGCTCATCAGCCGCACCACGCCCGGCGGGCCGGTTGATCTGCGGGCGGCTCCCGGTCGGCTGCGCGTGGGCGCTACCATCATCGCGACCACGCCCCCGCGCCAGAAAATTATCTCGGGAAACCCCGCCAACATCACCTTCATCGAGACAGTCACCGTGCCCGCGATTGTCATGCGCGCCGCGCTCGAGCAGAACAACGGCGAGTTTGTCTACGAGCGCGACTTTGCCGACGATCCGCCCGGCAACACCTTTTTCGTGGGCGCTGCTCTCGACGTCAACGTCACGGGCGGCATGGGCGGCCCCTTGAGCCTTGCCGAGGTAACACTTCAATTTGACAACAACGCGACTTTCAGTACGGTACGCGGCGGCGCCCCCTTGCGTGCACAGGCTCGTATCCGCTCCAGCGGCTCGGGCAGAATGACCGGCGTGTGGGAAATCAGCGACGGCGGTTCCGATACCTTCTTCCGCCCCTTGCGCACCGTTTTTGTCAGCCTGACAGGCCAGCGCATGATCACCGAGACAAGCCCGCCGCTACCGACAGGCTCCGAGGGACGCTTTAACGTCCGGTTCCGCGTCACCGACCCGTCAGGCAGCGATATCCGCCCCGTCATCGCCTATTTCGTGACACCCGGCGGCAGTCAGGCGGCGGCGTCATACGGTGGGCTTGATGCTCCCGCGCCCGCTCCCGACGCGGTTGTCGGCAAGGGCACGGGTTTCCGGTGGAGCGCCGTGAAGGGCGCGGCGGCCTACCGCCTGCAGGTTCTTGAAACGGGTGGGCGTGTCGCGGCTTCGATGCTGGTAAAAGGCACGGAGGCAAGCCTTTCCGATTTTGTGCTGGCGCAGCTGCAAGCACCCGCAACCTATCAATGGCGCGTCTCGGCGCTGAACACCAACGGCGACGTCATTGCGTCAAGTGCGCCGCGGACAATTAAAGTGAAGGGAAGATAATGCGCGATCTTTATTTTTTCGGCGACAGCATCGCCTACGGCGAATGGGACGAGCAGGGCGGTTGGGTGCAGCGCCTGCGCTCCTCGGTGGATCAGGCCTATATTTCCCATCGGGGCCCGAAAACGCTCGTCTATAACCTCGGCATACCGGGCGATACTTCCGCCGATCTTTTGACCCGCATCGAGGCCGAGATGGGCGCGCGGTTCAACCCAGAGAATGAAACTTTTATTATTTTTGCTATCGGCGTGAACGACTCGCATTTCTCGACGACCGAGCAAAAAGACCGTTTCACGCAGGACGAGTTCGAGCGCAATATCGGCAGGCTGATCGGCATCGCGCGCAAATACACGCAGAAAATCGGCTTTGTCGGCCTCAATCCCATCGACCAGTCCAAGGTCGACCCTCTGCCGTGGAACACGGAAAAAGCCTATCGCACCGAACGCGTCAAACTGTTTAACGGCATCATCGAAAAAGTGGCGGGGGAGGAAGGCCTGTTCTTCGCGGATATCTGGAAGAACTGGGTGCAGCTTGACTATAAGGCCCTGCTCTATGACGGTTTGCATCCCAATGCCAGCGGCCACCGACGCATCGCTGAAAAGGTAAACGCCTTTGTCTCGGTAGCCGTGGAAGGCAATTATGCGGAAAAAGCCTAACGCAAACGCCGTCGGCCGACTCAACAATATGTGAAATTTAAATATCTGCCAGATATATCAAAGTTATAGCCGACAATACAATTGTCGCAGGACAATGCGAATTAGCACGTATAATCAATATGTGTGTTAGCGACCCGGCTTTCCCGAAGCCGTAAGAAAAAAAAGGCAAAAATATGCCACAGGCCAAAACATCAAAATCGCGCAAAGGGGTGAAAATCTTCATCACCCTCGCGCTGATCTGCGCCCTCTCGTTCGGCGGCTGGCAGGCGTGGCAAAAACGCGCCGAAAAGAACAGCGCCGAAAAACGCGTCAGCGTGGTCACCATCGCGCGTGGCGATATCGAGGAAGTCGTGACGGCGCAGGGCAAGCTTGAACCCAAGCAATACGTCGATGTCGGCGTGCAGGTGTCGGGGCAGATCAAGAAAATTTATGTCGAGCTCGGGCAGGTCATTAAAAAAGGCGACATGATCGCCGAAATCGACCCGCAGGTTTACCAGTCGAAGGTCGAGGCAGACGAAGCGCGCAACAAAACGCTCGAAGCCCAGATCGCGCAGCAGGAGGCGCAGCTGGCGCTCACCTCGCAACAATTCGACCGCACCAAGAAACTGCTCGAGAGCAATGCCGTCAGCCATGACGCTTTTGAAAGCGCCGATGCGCAGCTAAAAATAGCCAAGGCGCAGAAAGACGCGCTGGAGGCGCAACTGCAGGAAGCGCGCTCGACTCTCGACGGCGACCGCGCCAATCTCGGCTACACTAAAATTTATGCGCCCATGGATGGCACGGTTGTGCTCGCCGACACCAAGGAAGGCCAGACCTTGAACGCCAGCCAGTCCGCACCGCGCGTGGTGCAGCTGGCCGAGCTTGATATCATGACCGTGCGCGCTCAAGTTGCCGAGGCCGATATCATGCGCATCCACGAAGGAGGTGAGGTTTATTTCACCACGCTCGGTTCGCAGGGGCGTAAATGGGCGGGTAAAGTGAGACAGGTGCTACCCACGCCCGACACCGTCAACGAAGTGGTGCTGTACAACGTGCTGTTGGATGCCGACAACAAGGACCGCCAGTTGATGACGGGCATGAGCACGCAAATGTTCTTCGTTATGGGCCGCGCCAGCAATGTGCCGCTTGTGCCTGTTGCCGCACTCGGCAAGCGTGTGTCGCGTGAAGACAAGGATAAAAGCCTCGCCTATCGCGTACGTGTTTCGGGCGGCGGGCAGCAGGACGAAAAAATCATCCATGTCGGCCTTATGGACCGCACCATGGCGGAAGTGAAGGCGGGGCTTTCCGAAGGCGACAAAGTCACTATAGAATCCGCCGAGCCCGACCCGCTGGCCGGCGTGCCGAAGCGCATGCGCGGCATGGGCGCAAGGCTGTAATGCCATGAGCCCGCTTCTCGATCTCAGAAACCTCCAGCGTCACTACGCAAGCGGCGACACCGTGGTGAAGGCGCTCGACGGCGTTTCGTTGCAAATATTCCCCGGCGAATTCGTTGCCATCATGGGGCAGTCCGGCTCGGGCAAGTCGACGCTCATGAACATTCTGGGCTGCCTCGACAGCCCGACCGGTGGCGAATATTTCATCAGGGGCGAAGACGCTTCATCGCTTGCCTCCGACGAGCTGGCGGCGCTGCGGCGCATGACCTTTGGCTTTATCTTCCAGAAATACAATCTACTGAAAACAGCGACCGCGCAGGAAAACGTCGAAATACCCAGTATGTATGACGGCATGACCAAGACTGAACGCGTGGCACGTTCCGAAGAACTTCTGGAAACGCTCGGGCTCGGTAACCGGCTCGACCACCGCCCGTCCGAACTCTCCGGCGGACAGCAGCAGCGCGTGGCTGTCGCCCGCGCGCTCATGAACAACCCGCCTGTCATCCTCGCTGATGAGCCGACCGGCGCGCTTGACAGCCAGAGCGGGCAGGAGGTTATGGCACTGTTAAAAAAGCTCCATGCCGACGGACGCACCATTATTCTCATCACCCACGACGAACAGGTCGCCAAAAACGCGCACCGTATCGTGCGCATCCACGACGGAAAAATATCGAGCGACAGTGGCCGCAGCGGCAAAGCGCCGGTTGTAGTGGAACAGGGGTTTGCCCGTCGCGCGCCGCGCTTGTTCACCGAAATCGGTGAATCCTTCAAGACTTCCCTGCGCGCCCTGCATGTCAATATGTTCCGCACGGCGCTGACCCTGCTCGGCATCATCATCGGCGTTGCTGCTGTTGTGACCATGATGGCGATCGGTGACGGCAGCAAGCAAAAGGTGCTTAACCAGATCAACTCGATGGGTACGAACGTTATCCTCGTCCAGCCCGGCATGGCGGGTTTCAGGGGGGCGGGCGACATCGTCACGCTCACGCCTGAAGACGCGGCGGCGCTTGAAAAAATCCCCGGCGTCGAGGCCGTGATGGCGGAAAGGCGTAGCCGACAGACGCTGCGCTTCGGCAACCGCGACTACCTCGCTTCCGTTTCCGGTGTCAGTACCTCGATGCCCTCGGTACGCAACTGGGATATGGCAGCCGGCGTATTCTTCACCGACCGTGATATGCAGAGCAGCGCCTCCGTTGTCGTGCTGGGGCAGACGGTGGTCGATCAGCTGTTTCCCAATGAGGAAAACCCCGTCGGCAAATACCTGCGCATCAAGAATATCCCGTTTGAAGTTATCGGCGTGATGGCGAAAAAAGGCTCGATGCCCTGGGGCGGCGACCAGGACGACGCGGTTTTCATTCCGCTCACCACCGGCCTCGTCAGACTGTTCGGTAAGCTGCATGTCCACAACATCAGCGTCAAGGTCGAAGATATGGACGCCGTGCAGGACGTTCAGGACGAAGTCACGAAAATACTCACCACGCGTCACCGCACCGTCGATTTTAACGTGCTCAATTCGGCCTCGTTCATCGACATGGCTTCGGCGGCGCAGAACACGCTGACGATTTTGCTCGGCGCTGTCGCCGCCATCTCGTTGCTGGTTGGTGGCATCGGGGTCATGAACATCATGCTGGTCAGCGTGACCGAGCGCACGCGGGAAATCGGCATCCGTATGGCGACGGGCGCACGCATGCGCGATATCATGCTGCAATTCAACATCGAGGCCGCCGTGGTGTGCATCATCGGCGGGCTTTTGGGCCTCGCGCTTGGTTTCGGGGCTGGCTTTGCTGTCTCGCTGTTTGATGTCGATGTCAACTTTTCGCCCGTTCCGCCGCTTCTGGCTTTTACCTTGGCGGTGCTCACGGGCCTCATTTTCGGGTATATCCCTGCAAGAAAGGCAGCGCTTCTCGACCCCGTCGCCGCGCTGTCAGTGGAGTAAAGAATGAAAAAAATGCTTATCGCCCTCCTGCTGCTGGTGACGGTCACCGGGTGCGAAATGATCCCTGATTTCAAGCGGCCCGAGGTCGACATGCCCGCCGCATGGAAAGACGGCACCAGGGGCGGCGAAGCCCATGTGGATGCGGGCTGGTGGAAAAATTTCAGAAGCGCCGAGCTCGACAGGCTGATGGACGAGGCACTTGCCAACAACCTCGATCTCAAGGCTTCGGTTGCGCGCATCAATCAATCCCGCGCCAGCGCACGTATAGCAGGTGCTTCGCTGCTTCCTTCCGTCGACGGCAGCGGCAGCCTTGGCGGCACGCAGACCAACCCGTCCTCCGGCGCGAACAGATGGGCCCCCGCTGCGCGGGCTGGGCTTGATGTTTCCTACGAGCTCGACCTCTTCGGCGCAAACCGCGCCGGCGTGAAATCGGCCAAAGCAAGCCTTAGTAACACTATCTTCAGCCATGAAGCCCTTCGTCTGGTTGTGATGGCCGATGTGGCAACATCCTACTTCCGTCTGCTGAACCTGCGCGAGCGGCAGGGCATCACGCAGAAGACCCTCAAGAACATCGAGGAAGTATTGAAAGTCGCGCAGGCGCGCTTCGACGCAGGCTCGACCTCGGCCATTGATGTGTCGCGCCAGAAAACCGAGCTTGCCAATGCACGGGCCTCGGTCGCGGCAATCAAGAACCAAGTGAGCGCGGCTGAAAACGCCCTGTCCATCCTGCTCGGCAAACCGCCGCAGAACGTGAAAATAAAGCCCGCAGGCCTTGGTGCCATCGCCGCGCCGAAAGTGCCCGTGACGCAGCCGTCATCGGTGCTGGTGCAGCGCCCCGACATCCGCGCGGCGGAAATGCAGCTGGTCGCAGCGAATGCCGATATCGGCGTTGCGCGCGCGGCTTTCTTCCCGTCTTTCGACATCGGCAGCACCGCTTCGCTCGCCTTCTCGCCGCTGACATCGCCTGCGGGCACCACGCTTGCGCTGCTCGCCTCTGTTGCCATGCCGCTGTTCAAGGGCGGCCTTCTGGAAGGAGGCGTCGAACGCGCGACCGCACGGCAGGTCGAGCTTGCCGAGAACTACCGCGCAACGGTGCTGGTATCCTTGCAAGAGGTGGAAGACGCGCTGTCCTCTGTTAAAGCCGCACGCCTGCGCCAGAGCGCCTATGCCGAAGCGGTCAAGGAAGCCAAGAAAACGTATGAGCTTTCACGCGGCCTCTATGAAGCGGGCTCTGTCGATTACCAGACGATGCTGGACTCGGAGCGCACGCTGCTGACGGCGAATGACAATTATGCCAGTGTCAAGTTCGAGTTGCTGAGCGCGGCGACCGACCTCTACCGCGCGCTCGGTGGTGGCTGGGTCGCGGCGAAGTAGCCGTCAGGGTTTGTCGGCTTTCTTTTCCGCCAACGCCTTGCTCTCTTTTTTCAAGGGGCGGGCGACGGGGCAGACTTCCTGCACATAGCCGGTCAGCGTATTCACAAGGTTCTCGCGCACAAGGCTGTAGTGGATGAACTGGCCCTTCTTCTCGCCCTTCACCAGCCCCGCGTTTTCAAGGATGCTGAGATGCTTTGAAAGCGACGGCTTGGTGATATCAAACCGTGTCGCAATCTCGCCCGCCGTAAGCGATGTCGCCGAAAGATAAGCGAGGATGCGGCGGCGCACGCCGGAGGCAAGGGCATCAAAGACTTTTTCCATCGTTCATCCATATCCTTCGTGACAGGCTTGTTTCCTGCGCGCTTTCGGCGCATAATGGTTATTAGCTATATATCTAAATATATCACCTACCTCCTTGTCATTCAAGGCTGCTCCATGGAACAGGAACATAAAACCGAGACGGAAGAGGGGGATAGGCAGCCTTCGCCCGCTTGCGCGATTCTCGACGATGTCCTGCCCCATTCCACCATCCGCCGCCAGCTGGAGGCCGACTGGTTTTTGCTGAACCCGAATATCCGCGAGCGTTTCCAGCGTGACCCGAAACCGGGCGAGGCAGTTGTATATGAAGGAGTGATGCGCGAAATACGCTGTTCGAAAATGGGCAAGCTGTTCGCTTTTCTGACACGTATTATCGGCAACCCGCTCACGCCCTATGAAGGCCGCGATATTCCCATGCGTGTCGAGCTTTTGAAGGTGAAGGGGCTGCCCGGTGTTTTCTGGCAGCGCACGTATTTCTTTCCGAACCGCAAGCCCTATGTAGTGCTTTCCGTCAAGAAGGAAAGCCGGGCGGGCGAGCTGATGGAATGCGTCGGCGGCGGTTTCGGCATGCTGCTCGATGTTTCCGCCCGCGACCAGAGCCTGCATTTCGAAAGCACACGCTATTTCTGGGAGGCATTTGGCCGGCGCATTCCCCTGCCGCATCTTCTGGCACCCGGCAGGACGCATGTCATCCATGAAGATATGGGCGGCGGCGAATTCCAGTTCACGATTTCAATGACGCACAGGAACCTTGGTGAAACGTTTTACCAGCAGGGCCGGTTCAGGCGGGCATCCTAGCTTCCATGCTGCGAATGTCATAGCCCTTTAGCGCGTCGAGATACTGCGGCAGGGTGATGATACCGACGCAAGGGAAAGCGCCTCGCTGCGCAAGCCCGCCCCGCGTCAGCATTTTCGCGCAGAGGATCGACGGCATGGCGGGGATAAGGGGGCCGTGGCCTGATTTCGCGATAAGGTAGAACGTCGTCTCGCGCGGCTTGCCGTCGGCGCCCGTGCCTTTCAGAGACATGTGCAGCCCGCTTTTGTTGCTGCCGAGAAAATCGAACAGGCGGGATATTTTCAGCAGTTTTCCCGCATGGTCGCCGAGGTTCTTGATGATTCCCGTACGAACAAGCCATGTCAGCGCCCAAAGGCCGAGATGCAGGGCGGATATTTCCTGACCTGCGTAAAAGTGGATGTTCTCGAGGCTCTTGTAACGGTCGGGAAAAATCGCAAGGTCGGGGATGTCGCAATTGCCGAGCAGTCGGAAGCCCAGCTCGGGGTAATTGTGGAGGCGTATGCCCTGCCAGCCATAGACCTGTTCCATGCGGCCCATCTGCAGGGTGGTGAAGGG
>JAYUPV010000103.1:0-9935 GCA_043759865.1 Alphaproteobacteria bacterium
GTGGCAAACCTGTTGAACGGCTGCGGCTCACCAAAGCGCAGACCGAGTTACGTGAAGGCCAAAGGGGGGCGTGCGGCAACGCTGTCTGATGAGCGAAACCGACACAGATACTATTTTCACGCTCTCGACACCGTCCGGCAAAGGGGCCATCGCCCTTGTGCGGATCTCCGGACCGCAGGCGATTGAATCTTTTCGGCTTCTCACATGGAAAACAAATTTCGAGCCGCGCAAGGCCAGTATGCTGACGCTGACCGATCCGTATACCGGAAAAATGCTCGATTACCGTGCGCTGGTCATGGTCTACCCCGCGCCATCATCCTTCACGACGGAAGACACAGTTGAATATAACGTACATGGCGGTCGTGCCGTGGTCGAGGGCCTGCTTGAAACCCTCGGGCAAATTCCCGGCTGCCGTCAGGCGGAAGCGGGCGAGTTTACCAAGCGCGCGTTCTACAACGGCCGCATGGACCTGACCGAAGCCGAGGCAATTGCCGATATTATCGATGCCGAGACGGAAGTGCAGAAGTTGCAGGCGATCGAGCAAGCGCATGGCACATTGATGCGCCTGTATCACGAATGGGCCGACCAGCTGGCCGCGATACTGGCGTATCAGGAAGCAGAAATCGAATTTCCCGAGGACGACCTGCCTGGTGGCCTGACCCACAAACAAAAGCCGCAGGTCGAAGAACTTCTCGAAACAATCAAGCGGCATCTTGACGACAACCGCCGTGGCGAGCGACTGCGCTCCGGTATCCGCATCGCCATTGTGGGCGCGCCGAATGCCGGTAAATCAAGTTTGATGAACGCTCTTGCGCGGCGTGATGTCGCCATTGTTTCGGAAGAGGCGGGCACGACGCGCGATGTCATCGAAGTCCATCTCGATCTTGGCGGTTATCCGGTTATTCTTGCCGACACCGCAGGCCTGCGCGAAACAGTAAATAAAATCGAGCAGGAAGGTATCCGCCGCGCCGAAAAGGCCGCCGAAGAATCCGATATCCTGCTCGCGCTGTTCGATGGCACGCTGCCGGAAAAGGATGCAAGCACGCAAAAACTCGACAGCGAAAAAACGCTGGTCGTGCATACCAAGTCCGATCTCGTCAATAAAAAAGGCGAAGGCATTTATGTTTCGTCGACAACAGGCGATGGCATAGACGTTCTTCTGAAGGCGCTCACGGCTAAAGTGTCTCAGGCTTTCAAGTTCAAGCCGGGCCCTGTGCTGACACGGGAACGTCACCGCGTGGCGTTGAAGGAAACGGCGACATCCCTCGAGCGTTGCCTTGGTACGCTGCAGCCCGAGCTTGCGGCGGAAGACCTACGTCTTGCCCTCCGGTCACTTGGTTCTGTCACCGGCCGTGTACATGTTGAAGAAATACTAGACAAGATATTTCTGACCTTCTGCATCGGTAAGTAAAAGACTTTCAAGTAACTGATTTCCTTGAAGCCTCCCCGCCCCGACAAAAAGCACTTGCCCTGTGCCCGAAAAGCCTATAAAAATAGGCGAAACCCTCAATAGATACGGTTTCACGCACAGCAAAGGCCATCAGCCTTGGCTGGCCTTTTGATGCGCACAACATGGAGCCGAACCGATGAGAATCGAAACCGAACGCAAGCTGGACTTTGACGATGTGCTGATCCGCCCCAAGCGTTCGCGCCTGAAATCTCGGGGCGATGTCGACGTAAAACGTACTTTCAAAATGCCGCATGCCGGCGTCGAAGTTACGGGCGTGCCCATTATCGCCGCGAACATGGACACCGTTGGTACAATTAAAATGGCGGCAGCTCTCGCCGAACACGACATCTTCACTTCGCTGCACAAGCATTATCCGCTGGAAGAGTTGCAAAAGGCGAATATCTCGGGCGCATATTCTTTCGCTACCTTCGGTATCGATGATATCAAGAAAATCGACACCGTCCTGAACACGCTGAAAAGCAACTCCATCAACAAGATCTGCCTCGATGTGGCGAACGGCTACACCGAAAACTTTGTCGAGTTTATCCAGACAGTGCGCGAGCATCATCCGGGTAAGGTTATCATGGCTGGTAACGTCGCCACGCCCGATATGACCGAGGCGTTGATTTTAGCGGGTGCTGATATCGTGAAGGTTGGCATCGGCCCGGGTTCTGCCTGCATGACGCGTGCCATGACCGGCATCGGCTACCCGCAGCTTTCCGCGATCATCGAATGTGCTGACGCCGCGCACGGGCTTTCGGGCTTTATCTGCGCCGATGGCGGCTGCCGTATGCCGGGCGATATCGCCAAGGCCTTCGCGGCGGGTGCCGATTTCGTTATGCTCGGCGGCATGTTCGCCGGCCACACCGAATGCATGACCGATGCACAGCTCAAGATCTTGAGGGAATCCAACGAAACCGAAGTCGAATACTACGGCATGTCGTCAAAAGTGGCGATGGACCGCTACTCCGGCGGCGTTGCCTCCCACCGCGCCTCCGAAGGTCGCGTGGTGAAGGTCGAATACAAGGGCGACGTGAAAGGCACTATTCAAGACATTCTCGGCGGGCTGCGTTCTGCCTGCACCTATGTCGGCGCATCGAAGCTGAAGGAATTTTCCAAGCGCGCAACTTTTGTGATCAAGAATGCGGCTTAAGTGCTTTTACCTTTTGGTTGCTGCACTCTTACTGGTGCCGCTTGCGGCCAGTGCCTGCATGTCTACACCCGCAGAAAAGCACGCGGATTTTGATGCGCGGGATGGCGACAAAGACGGGTTTCTTACGCTGGAAGAATACTATGGCGATTCAGATGCCACGAACGCCGTTCCATTCGAGAGAAAGAAAGAGTATATCACATCACTTGACAAAGATGCCGACGGGAAACTGGACTTTGAAGAGTTTTCAGCCTACTCCCAAAAACGCTACTGATTACTTCTCGACACGCAGCAGCACAGGCTTGTCGCCACTTTGTTTCATGAATTTTAATCCCTTGACGGGTGTCAGCCATTTCGGGCGTTTGGGGTCATCGGCAATGGAATTCAGAATTTGTTTTTTCGTATGGTAGACAGGGCAATACAGCATCGCCCCGACCTGTCTTTTTTTCAGCAGTTTGCGCAGGGTATCCATGTTTTCCGCCTCGCGTATTGCCTGCATGTCCTTTAGCCCCGCACCCTCGCGGTGATAATTGGAGGCAACAATGCGGAAGGGCGTGAAAAACAACGCCTCGCCGCCCGTATCCTCGAAGGTATAAAGAACAAGACTTTTGTCGACGAGAAGTTTTTGCAGCTGACCTGTCTGGATTACATAGCGGCTTTCCTGCAGGCAATTGCCGGTGATAGTCGCGGTCCTTCCGGTGTTCGCAAACAGTAGTGGCGAGAGTGATAATCCTGTCGTTACCGCAAAAGCGAGCGCTAGCCACAAGTAAGGTTGCCATCGCCGTGGCGCGAATTTGAATTTACTGAGGCTGATACTGATTGTAGGCAACAGTGCGGCGCAAGTAATGATAGCGACCGGCTCAAGGTAGTATCCGAACCTGCCCTGGTAACAGGCAAGGGCAAAGGTAAGCCCGAGCAGCCCCGCAAGTTTCAGGAGCATGAATTTACGTGCCCTGCGCAGTTTCCCACGAAGAGAAGCAGCAAGAAGGGCCGCCGCCATAGCTGGCTCCATCAGTGTGCGCAGGAGAGGAAGGCCGGCGTCGCTGAACAGGGGCTTCGTTTCTTGCACGGCGGGCAGGAAATGGGTCAAAATATAAAGGTCAACATCGGCGAGAGGGCCAAGGAAGAACTTTGGGTAAATCGCATAGAGCAGCAAAAGCACAGCTACACCGGCCGCGGCCGCAACATAAACTCTGCCTGCTACCGTGCGCGCGAAAGGCCATAGCAAAGCCATGAAGCCCAACCCCGCCGTTGTCAATCCCAAGAACACCACATGCACGATAGAAAGAGAGTCATAGGTTTGCCGTGTCAGAATTTCGGGTACTGGTATTTCCACGAGTAGTCCCAGGCTCGTTGTCACGGTCGCGCCAAGGGCGATCAAGAACAGCGCGTTCACGCCCGCAGTATCTTTTTTCTTCGCGTCCAGAACACCCACGCCAAGTACAGTAAGAACCGCCGCCAGCGGCAGCAGTCCTTCCGGGCTCATCCAGATAATAATACCTGACAGCACACCAGCAAAAAAAACGTGCAAGGGCGGAGGCTTTTCAACGAGTACGGCAAGAATAACACCGTACCACAATACGCTCATCAACCCATGGTGGTCGGCGTCGCCGGGCTTGAAATAATCCGCCATATAGGGGCTCGCTACCATAAGCAATAGTGTGCAGGCTAAAACATGATTGTGGCGGAATAGTTTTTGTGCCGCGCCCGCCAGCAATGCCGCGCCCGTAAGGGCAAGGCATACCGGATACCATGTCGCGGCGAGTAGTAGTTTCATATCTATACCGGATGCTGGCATCAGCCTGGCAAAAACCGCCAGTACAATATCAAGAGGCCGCGTCCAGTGCGATGAAATGCCGCCGACGGGCGCATTGGTTGCGACAAGGTGGCTATAAAAATCGCTGCCCGTCAGCCATTGCCGTACGATGGTAAGGCGTAGCCAAGAATCCGGGTTCGGCGGGGAAAGCGGTTGCATCAGTGCCGGATAGGTTATTACCTGCGCAAAATGAAGCAGGCCGGAAAGACAAAGAATGGAAATAAAAACGATCCAGATACCGCGCCGCCAGCGGATTCCGGTGTGCTGCCCTATCATTGTTTGACTTTCAGCAGCAGTGGCTTCGGACCCTGCATATCAAGAAACCTCAAGCCCGTGACGGGCGCAAGCCAGCGCGGTGGTGGGGTGTCGCCGAGCTTGTAAAGCCAGCTGTCTTCAGGATATGCGTCGGGGCAGAACAGCATTGCATCCACTTTTCGCGCTGCCAGCAGGGGTTTTGCTTCCGTCTGTGTTTTTGCTTTCTCTATACCGTCGAGAGCGCGCAGGCCCGCCCCCTCGCGGTGATAGTTCGAGGCAATAATGCGGTAGGGCGTAAAGAACTGTATCTCCCCGCCCCTGTCCTGCGGTGCGTAGAGGACGTGGCTTTTATCGCCCAGCAGCGACGGCAGTTGTTGCGATTGCACAGCATAGCGCAGTTGCAGCGAGCAAAAGTTTTTTTCAATAGGCTGTCCAGAGGCTCGCGCCAGCAGGGACACCGCCAGCAACAAACAGCCGAGGGAGAGATAAGTGCGCATATAGCGCGGCACATCTTTCAGCCATTTGCCGGTATCTCCCCGTGCTGCGGTCGCCATGCCAGGCAATAGTGCTGCGATGGCGATTATCGCGACCGGCTGCATATAGTATCCCCAGCGCAGCTGATAGGTTGACAACAAAGCCGTTACAGCCAACAGCACCGAAAGCAGTAGCAGAAAACGTCGCTTGTCAGGGCGGATATCGCGCTTCGACAGGCATTGCCCCATCAGAAATGCGGCTGTTGCCGGCATCATCAGCACACGCAGGATCAGGGCAGGCTCCGATTGGAACAGAGGCCGTGCCTCCAATATCCTTGGCAGGAATCCGGTGAAAATAAACGGATCTGCGTCCACCAGCGGGCCGATGAAGAATTTCGGGTAAAGCAGCGACTGCACCAACAGCACCCCGCCACCTGTCACGGTCGCTACAAAAAAACGTGCGCCGAAAGGGATATTGAAACGCAACACCAGAGCCAGCACCCACGCACCTGCCGCCGTGAGCCATAATAGTGTTCCCTGCACGATAGACAGTGAATCATAGGTTTGCCGGGTGAAAAATTCGTTTGTGGGCATTTCTGCAAGCAATCCGGCGGTGGCGACAACAGCCGCACCGCAAGCCGTCAGGAAAAGCACAGTAGCTTTCTCGGGTTTGAACAAAGATTCAATACCAAGCAGCGCGTAAACAGCGGCGGCGAGAATAAGCGATTCAGGACTGACCCAAACCATGATGCCCAACAATGCGCCCATGCCGAGCGCACCTACAGCCGCCAGCCGTGGAGATAGCAGTAAAGCCAGCACGCCGCACCACAGCACTGTCAGCAGCCCGTGATGGTCGACATCGCCCGGCGCGGTATATTTGTAAACACTGACCAGCAGCAGTATCGCGCCGCAGCCAAGCGCCTGCACATGCCTGAAATGCCTGCCCGCGCCAAGTCCCAGCAGCGCGACGGTCACAAGGCTCAATGATGCCGGTAGCCAGGTCGCCGCCAGCATCAGCCGGATATTGATGGCAAGGGTTGATGGCGTGAACGAATAATAAAGCGCTACCAGCGCATCCATCGGCCTTGTCCAATGAGTCGAGATGCCGCCGAAGGGTGCATTGGTCTGGCGAACTGTGTGGTCGAAAAAGCTTTCACCTGAAAGCCAGTTGCGCACCTGTGTCAGGCGCAACCAGGCATCCGGCCCCGCAGGGTCAAGCGGCATTTTGATGTTGGGGAAGGCGTTAATGTCGTGCAGCTGGCTGACCACGCTTGACGACGCGAAGGCCAGCATGATGAACAAAACCCAAATCACCACGCGGATCACCGTGCGCGGGCGCAGCAGAGATTCTCTGCGCTGGCCCTTTTTCCCTTTTTGCGGCAACAAGCTGTGCAGCAGCGCAAAATTGCATCCCGCGCTTAGCGCCGCGCCGATGAAAATCGCAAACACACGTCCGGACAGATCGATAGGGACAGGCATTAACGGCAGCAGACGCAGGAAAATAGTGTAGTTAAGGACAGCGCCCGCAACAGCAAGAACAGAAAAAGGAATAGGCTGGCCTTTGGCCGTTTTTATTTCGCCGTCCTTTTCAAGGACGTATCGCATACCCGCTGCCAGCAGCACCGCCGTCGCAAGCGACAGCGACAAAAGCCGTGCGACCTGAAGCTGCTGCATGCCGAAGCCGAGCAAAGCCTCCAGTGCCCCGGCATCGATCAGGCAGCACAGGGCGCTGGCGCCAAGAAAGCGCCGCAGGGCAGGGTGGAGGGTGGATAGTGTTTGCATAAAGGAAGGGTCTCCCCGAGACCCTTTTATTCTGCCTCAGCCAGCCTCGAAAACCAAACGCCTTAAAAGGTGGGAGTCTTTGGCCTGTAGCAAGGGCAGATGTCATGTGGGGGAATGGAGGGCTTTTTGGCAGCGGCGGCTTTGTCGTTGAAGGCGGCTTTCATGGAGGCTTCCTTTTTTCTGGCTTCTCTCAGGGGTGACACCAGCTTGTTCGCAAGGGGGTGGATAAAGGGTTACACTAGAAAAACTTGACCCCGCTACACGAGCGGGGCCAGGTTTTATTTTCTTATTCTTAGTTACCCTCTCATGTGCCGAGAGTTCATGGTGTTGAGCCATTTTTTTTGCTTATGGCGGGCTTTAGTTGATTTGTTGTGTGCGGATTGAAACCCCAGACTCAACATCCTTTAAAGCAAGGCCATTATACCCCTCCGATGCTCGTTTAAGCAAGAGATTCTTTTCATAAGTTTATAATTATCGTATTTTGCTGGAAAATATTATTATACTGCGGCGCAACATGGATTTAGGTAATAAAGTTACAAAAAGCCCCTTTTAATGCTCTTTCAGGGTATTTGGGTCGTTGTTGAAGCCATGCCGCCGGCGTGGAACGATTCGAATGGCAGATGCGCCTGTTATGGCAGAAATTACATTGACGAAAGTTAAAAAAATCAGTAGTTTGCCTTGCTTCGCTGAACGATCAGCGATTCAATCTATATGGAACACTAGACATGAAAAAGACCTCCTCTCTGAAATCGCTGAAAAAGCGCGACAAGAAAAACAAAGTTGTCCGCCGTCGTGACGGCAAAGGCAAAATGCGCCTTTACGTCATCAACAAGGACAACCCCCGCATGAAGGCCAAGCAATAATTTTTCCGGCTTTCCCGCCATTTCTTTCGGCGGGCTCAGGACGCGATAAATGATTTCCAAACTTCTAGGGCTTATGTCCGCCGATATGGCGATCGACCTCGGGACTGCGAACACATTGGTGTATGTGCGCGGACAGGGCATCGTGCTGAACGAGCCTTCGGTCGTTGCCATGGAAATCCGCGAAGGCCGCAAGCGCCCGCTGGCTGTCGGTGAAGACGCGAAAATGATGCTGGGCCGCACGCCCGGTCACATTATCGCCATCCGCCCCCTGCGTGACGGTGTTATCGCCGACTTCGAAGCCGCCGAATTCATGATCAAGTACTTCATCTCGAAAGTGCATAACCGCCGCAGCTTCGCCTCGCCCCGCATGGTTATTTGCGTGCCGTCAGGCTCGACCGCTGTTGAACGCCGCGCCATTCAGGAATCTGCTGAATCCGCAGGCGCGCGCGACGTTAAATTGATTGAAGAGCCCATGGCCGCCGCGATTGGCGCGGGCCTGCCTGTTACCGAACCGACCGGCTCGATGGTTGTCGATATCGGTGGCGGCACGACCGAAGTTGCCGTTATTTCACTCGGTGGTATTGTTTATGCCCGCTCTGTCCGTGTCGGCGGCGACAAGATGGATGAAGCCATTATTAACTACATCCGCCGCACGCATAACCTGCTAATTGGTGAATCAACCGCCGAGCGCGTGAAAAAAGAAATCGGTTCTGCCTGCCCGCCTGAAGACGGCGAAGGCCGCCTGATGGAAATCAAAGGCCGCGACCTCATGAACGGCGTGCCGAAAGAACTTGTGATTTCCGAACGCCAGATTGCCGAAGCGCTAGCCGAACCCGTCGGCGCGATTATCGATGCGGTCAAAGGCGCGCTGGAACACACAGCCCCCGAACTTGCGGCTGATATCGTCGACCGTGGTATCGTCATGACCGGTGGCGGCTCGCTGCTCTCCAACCTCGACTATGTCCTCCGCTATGCGACCGGCCTTGCGGTTATGGTGGCAGATGATCCCCTCTCCTGTGTCGCTCTCGGCTCAGGTCAGGCACTCGAGAATATGGGCAAACTCAAAGGCGTCCTGACTTCGATGTATTAACGGCCTCACCGTTATGCACCGGGCGTTAAGTTTTCTATCCGCTTTTGTTCTTTGCATAATTTAATACTTACGCGCCAATCCCTAAAACTTTAGACAATATTTTCAGCCGCTTGGACTGAAACTCCTTTTGCCTTTCTTAAGATATTTTTGCTATAATTAAGCTAAGGTTCATTCTTTTGGGTCGAGGCCTTCGTGGTTTCCCGGCGTCCGTACAAAACAGTCTTACAGTCTCTGCCGATGCGGACGCTTACCACCCGTCTCACGCCTGCTGTGCTGTTGCTTGTGGCGGCTACCCTGATGATATTCCACAAAATGGATGCGCTGCCGGTCGAAAAAATGCGCCTTGCGCTGACCGATGTCATGGCGCCGGTCATGGCCCGCGTGTCCGAGCCCTTTGTCGCGCTGACCGAATCTTTTGACGGCGTCGCCACGCTGCGCCAGCTGCGCGCTGAAAACATGCAACTGAAGGCAGAAAACGCCAAGCTGCAAAAATGGTACGAAAACGCCCTGCGTTATCAGGCTGAAAACCAGTCCTTCCGGGAGCTTCTGAACGTGAAGGCCGACCCGTCACTCAACTATGTCACCACGCGTGTGGTGTCAGATCCGGGCGGTTCGTTTGTGAAAAGCGTGCTGCTGCCGGTCGGCATCAATGACCGTATTGCCAAGGGCAACGCGGTTATGTCGGGGCAGGGGCTTATCGGCCGTGTGACCGAGGCGGGCGACCGTTCTGCGCGCGTGCTGCTGGTGACTGACCTTAACTCGCATATTCCTGTCACCATCCAGAACACGCGCACCAAGGCCATTCTGGCAGGAAAAAACAAGGATTTGCTCAAGCTCGAACGCCTGCCCATCGATAGCGGTATTTCTGTCGGCCAGCGCATCGTGACTTCGGGTGATGGCGGACAGCTGCAGGCAGATATTCCCATCGGCGTGATTGTCGAAGTCGGCCCTGATGGTGTCTACGTCAAGCCGCTCGCCGATATCGAAAAAGTGACCTATGTGCAGGTCATTAACGCCGAATACGATCAGGGGCTTGCGACTGGCGAGATCGTGTCC
>JAYUPV010000104.1:0-6706 GCA_043759865.1 Alphaproteobacteria bacterium
ATGTAATCGAATTCCCCGCTGCTTCCGGCATGCTTCGAGCCTGTCGGGACCTTCAGCTTTAGCGCAGTCAGGACCGCAGGCCGCCAGTGATCTTCAAACATGACCTGATAAGAAGGTGTAATTTCCAAGTCACCCACCCCCTTCGTCATTTTTTCTCCGTCGGATGTCCCCATGTGTAAAAAAATGGCTCGACGAGAATTTCGGCACGGTCGCTCAGGCCGTATTCGAACTGCGTCACCAGTTCCCCGGAAGTGCCGTCCTGAGCTCTTCCGTATTCGTAAGCTTGGCTAAAACCGATATCACCCTTTTTCCTGATTTGTGCAGTCTCTGTTTCAATGGCGTTATCTGCGTGAGCCAAAGATGAAGAGCCAATGGCGAAAACCGAAAAAATTGCAGCAAATCCGATTCTGGAGCAGGTGCCGAGGGTAAGTTTTGTTTGCATGTAGCTGTCCTTTAGGTGATTTCGTGAACAAGCATCCTTGTCAGGATGTTTTACTTTTAACAGGCCAACATGATGTGGACATGATGCGCATCCCGTACTTTTTCCATACAGGAACACGGGTGAGGACATAAAAATACCG
Source organism: Alphaproteobacteria bacterium (assembly GCA_043759865.1). Taxonomy (GTDB): domain Bacteria; phylum Pseudomonadota; class Alphaproteobacteria; order Micavibrionales; family UBA2020; genus JAPWJZ01. The sequence goes on from JAYUPV010000104.1 coordinate 582, forward strand.
TTCTTTTTCAATAAGATATAATTAATAACACATATTTTAAGGTCATCTTCATTTTCACATCAGTTAAGAATGCTAGGCTTGAGGGATACAGAGTTTCCCAATTCGAAGGAGATCATGATGTCCATATCCAGCGTCACGTCCGCATCAATCACCGTCCTGCAGTCTTCTTCACCTCTCAAGGCGCAGGTTCCTGCTCAAAACCAGCAGCCCGAACCGAAAGCAACGGCATCCGATGGGGATTCCGCCGCTGTCGAGGCTGCAGAAAGCCGCACGACGAAACTGGCGGAAAGAAACCACACACGAGTCGACAAGCTTGTCTAGGTTATTGTTTTCCATCACATCAATGACACAGGATCAAAACAGGCGGCCTAGTGCCGCAATCAACTTCTTGCAATGAATTTCTGCTGTGACAAGATGATGGCCACAACTAGCCATATACTTTCACGGGTTTTCTTGGCAAGGCTTTATAAATTTGCCTTTAAAATGGGCCATCGTTTCGTTGCAGAAAAGAACTATGAAGAATTCCGCACTCCTGCCGATTGCATGTCTGGCGTTTCTAGTTTTTCTTGTGCAGGGATGCACGAGCTATCATCCGTTGCCATTGGCTGACAATCCCGACCTCATCCCCGACATCGGACAGGTTACGGAATCCGTGCCACCGAACACGGTAATCCTTGCGGACGGCCTCGACATGACCGAGACAGCCGTTATCGCGGTCAGCCTCAACCCCGATCTCAGGGCCGTGCGGATGAAGCGGAATGTCGCGCAGGCCGAAGCCTTCGCCGCAGGCCTGCTGCCCGACCCGCAGCTTTCCGGCAGCGTCGATCATCCCACCGGCAACCTGCCCGGCCTTGTCAACGGCTATTCAGGCGGCCTCAGCTTTGACTTGCGCTCCTTGCTGACGCACACTTCGGAAAAAGCGGCGGCGGAAGACAAGGCTAAAGGCGTCGATCTCGATATTCTCTGGCAGGAATGGCAGGTCATCCAGCAGGCGCGCAGCCTTTTCGTCGAGAAGCATTACAATGCCGAGAAACTCAAACTCCTGAAGGAAATAACGGCGCTCGATCGGGATTATCAGGATAACTCCGAAAAATCGATGAAGGCTGGCGACATCACGCTCGACCAGGCGAGCGCCAACCTTACGGCGCTAATGGATGCCGAAAGCCAGCTGCGCGATGCTCAGCGCAACGCCTTGCAGACGGAACATGACCTCGATGCGCTGCTGGGCCTTGCCCCCGGTGTTGCCATCCGTCTTTCGCCTTTGCGTCTGCCTGAGCTGCCCTCCGACAAAAAAGTAACCGCCGCGCTGACGACATTGCCGGAACGTCGGCCGGACCTTGCGGCGCTGCAGGCGGCTTACAAGAGCCAGGAAGAAAGCCTTTACGCCACCGTCCTCAAGCAGTTCCCCTCGATCTCTGTCGGCTTTAACCGCGCAAGGGACACGAGCAATGTCCACACAGCGGGCCTCGGCGTTACCATCGATTTGCCGATATTCAACGGCAGCAGGGGCGAAATTTCCGTCCAGTCCGCCACGCGCGAACAGCTTCACGCGGAATATCAGGCAAGGCTCGATCAAGCCAATGCGGAAGTCGCCAAGCTCTGGCAACAGACACGCATGATCCACCAGCAAATTCGGGAATTGCAGGGCCAGTTACTCAAGCTCGAAAAAATGGTGGCGGAAGCAAGCGAACCGTATAAATCCGGCGATTTTCCCGCACTCAGCTACAACACTCTGCGTGGCAGCCTGCTGTCCAAGAAAATGGAATATCTCGACCTCCAGCAGTCGCTGTGGACGAACAGGATCGGCCTCGACACGCTGTTGGCATGGCCTCTGCTGAAACAAGAAAAACCAAGAGATTGAACTATGAAAACCTTTCCGCGTTTTTTTTCCTGCCTCCTGCTTCTCCTGCTCGCCTCGGGCGCGCCCGCACAGGCAGATGACGACGAAAAAGACGCCGCCGTCGTGCGCGCCGCGCTGATTACGACCGCGCCGGTCGAACTTAAAAGCATCTCGGAAAGCATCACCGCCTATGGCGTCGTACAGTCCGACCCCTCGGAAGTGCACAGCATCGCGATGCCGCGCGACGGTGTCATCCTAAAAGTGTTCGTCCGCCTCGGACAGACAGTGAAGTCCGGCGACGCCGTAATCGAAATCGGCAATTCCCCCGGCACATCGGCGCAATACGACCAAGCCAAGGTTGCGGTGGATTACGCGACAAGAGAGCTGGAGCGAAACCGGCACCTCCTCGAGCAGCATGTCGTCACGCGGGATCAGGTGGCCCAGTCAGAAAAATCCTTAAGCGCTGCCCAGTCGGAACTCAGCCGCATGGTCGGCGAAGGAGCGGACCAGACGTCTCAGGGCGTGTGCGCCACTTTCGACGGGATTATAACCGATGTTGCGGCCAAGCCCGGCGACCGGCTACAATCTGGCGCTGTGACGGCGACCATCGGCAGCAGGGACAAACTTGTTGTGGCGCTTGGCATCGAGCCCGAGGACGTTTCCAGGATCAGCCTCGACATGGCGGTGCGTCTGACGTCCCCGCTCAATCGTGACATCGGCATCGACGCGACAATCTCGCGTATGAACGGCATAGTCAACGCATCGACACATCTTGTCGACGGGCTGGTCGAACTGTCACCGCCCGCGAGCGACAACCTTATCCTCGGCATGACCCTGCAGGCGGCTTTCGCCGTGCCGCTGCCCAAGGGCGCGGTCATCCCGCGCGCGGCGCTGATGCAGGACGAGAACGGGACCTACGTTTTCACCGTCGACGGTAACGTGGCGCACAAGCTCGCGGTTTCTCCGGTGATGGAAACAGAGACCGAAGCCGCGCTGAAAGAACCGCTCACGGCGGGTACGAAGGTCGTCGTGGCGGGCAACGCCGCGCTCGAGGACGGTATGTCAGTGCGCGAAACGGCGACCAAGGGCGATAGTGAATGAGTCTCGCGCACTGGACATCAAGCCACCGGCATTCACTCCTGTTCCTGCTGGTGCTGGCAACGCTCGCGGGCGCGATAAGCGCCTTTAGCCTGCCTGTCGCCCTGTTTCCGCATATCGAGTTCCCTCGCGTCTCCATCAGCCTTGATACGGGCGACCGTCCCGTGGTGCAGACCGTCAACGACGTCACCCGTCCGGTCGAGCAGGCCGTGAAATCCGTGCCCGGCATCCGCGAGGTAAGGTCGGTCACCAGCCGCGGCAGCGCGGACATCTCCCTTAATTTCGACTGGGGCGGCGACATGGATGTCGCAACGCTCCAGATTCAATCCGCCCTTTCACGGGTGCTGCCCTCGCTGCCGCCCGACACCTCTTTCGAGGTCAGGCGCATGAACCCAACTGCGCTGTTTCCCGTTGCGGCCTATGGTCTGACGTCAAAGACCCTCTCGCCCGCCGTCCTGCGCGAGCTCGCGCAGGACGGGCTTATCCCTCTGCTTTCCTCGCTCGAGGGCGTCGCCTCGGTCGAAATCATGGGGGGGGCGAAGCGCGAGCTGCGCGTCAATGTCGACCCGGCCCTTTTGCTGAGCTACGGGCTCTCCCTCGACGACATCACGAAAGCCCTCGCCAGCGCCAATGTGTTGAAGGCCGTGGGCCGCATCGAGGACAGGCACAAGCTGCTGCTGGTGATGTCCGACACGCAGACGGATGAAATTGATAAAATCCTCCATACCATCATTCGCAACGGTAGCGACGGCATTATCGAGCTCGAGGATATCGCCTCCGTCAACGAAGACACCGAACCTCAAACCTCCCTCGTGCAGGAAGACGGCAAGCCCGCCGTCATCGTGCAGATATTCCAGCAGCCCGACGGTAATACGGTGCAGGTCGTGAAGGATGTCAAGACGGCGCTGGGCGGCTATTCCTCCAAGCTCCCCAAAGGCGTCGAGCTCAGCAACTGGTATGACCAGAGCCAGCTGATTTTACAGTCGGCAACCACCGTGCGCGACGCCATCCTCATCGGTGTCGCTCTGGCGGCGGTTATCCTGTTCCTCTTCCTGCGCAACGCGCTTGTGACGCTGGCGGCAGTGATTGTCGTGCCTGCGGTTTTGGCAGCGACGGTACTGTTGCTCGGCCTGTGGCATATGAGCTTCAACATCATGACCTTGGGCGGCATGGCAGCCGCCATCGGCCTTGTCGTCGATGACGCGATCGTCATGATCGAGCAGATCGTGCGCCACCTGAAAACGGGTGACACTGACCCACACCGCACCATCCGCAAGGCGGCCAGTGAATTTCTTGTGCCTCTCGCGGGTTCTTCGGCGGCGACCGTCGTTATTTTCCTGCCGTTGGCCTTCCTCGACGGAGTCACAGGCGCTTTCTTCAAGGCGTTATCGCTGACGATGGCTTCCGCCCTTGTCGTCTCCTTTTTCGTCGCATGGTTCGCCATTCCCCTGCTCGCCGACAGGCTGTTGTCCGGTTTCCGCGAACACGCGCCGTCAAAGAACTCCCTGCAGGCCCGCATCACGGCGTCCTATCGCACTGCCTTGACACGCTGCTTGAAAGCGCCACTGCTCGTCTGCATGGCGACCGGCCTGCTGCTCGTGCTCGGTCTTGTCGCCTATCTCAGGATCGGCAGTGGCTTCATGCCCGCCATGGACGAAGGCGGCTTCATCATCGACTATATCTCCGCCCCCGGAACATCCCTCAGCGATACCGACGCCCTGCTGAATCAGGTGGGCGATATCCTGAAGGCGACCTCCGAGGTCATGACCTATTCCCGCCGGACGGGAGAACAACTGGGTGGCGGACTGACCGAACCTAATACGGGCGACTTCTTCGTGCGCCTGAAACCCGCCCCGCGGCGCGATATCGAAGACATCATGGCGGAGGTGAGGGGCAAGGTGGCAACGCAGGTGCCGGGGCTCGACATTGAGATGCTGCAGCTGATGGAGGACGTTATCGGCGACCTCACCGCTGTGCCGCAGCCCGTCGAAATTAAAATTTTCGGCGACGACGCGGACAACCTGCGCGAAACGGCGGACAAGGTCGTGGAACAGATCGGCCACATCAAGGGCGTGGTAGATATTTCCAGCGGCGTGGTGCTGGCGGGCGATGCTCTTGAAATCCATGTGGACCACAACAAGGCCGCGCTTGAAGGTCTGGACCCCGCGGCGGTCACGTCCCAGCTCGATGCCTATCTTTCCGGCACGGTCGCGACGACGATACAAAAAGGCATCCAGACCGTCGGCGTCCGCGTCTGGGTGCCGCTGAAAAACCGCTCTTCGCCTGAGCAAATTCTGCGGCTTCCGATAGACGCCCCCGACGGCCATAAAGTTCCGCTCGGTCGCATCGCCGAAGTGCATCTGGCGACCGGCCAGCCAGAAATCGTGCGCGACAATCTCAAGACGATGGTCGCCGTCACCGCACGCATAGAGGGCCGCGATCTTGGCTCGACGATCAAGGATGTGCGGCAGTTGCTGAACAAGCCCGGCCTGTTCCCGCAAGAAACCTATTATACCCTCGGCGGCCTTTATGCGCAGCAGCAGGCGGCTTTCAAGGGGCTTCTGTCCGTTCTTGCCGCTTCGGTGGCGCTTGTGTTCCTTTTGCTGCTGTTCCTGTATGAGGATTTCCGCATCGCCCTGTCTATCATCCTCATGCCTCTTCTAGCGATGTCTGTCGTATTCATCGGATTGTGTCTGACGGGCATCGAGCTAAACATCTCGGCCATGATGGGCATGACCATGGTCGTCGGCATCGTGACGGAAGTCGCCATTTTTTACTTCTCGGAATTCAAGGCCATGGCCGCCCGTGAAAAAGCCAGCCACGAGATGCTTGTCAATGCAGGCGTCAGCCGCTTCCGGCCTGTCGCCATGACAACGCTTGCGGCTATTCTTGCCCTGCTGCCCCTTGCGCTCGATCTCGGGCAGGGCTCGGCGATGCAAAAGCCACTTGCCGTGGCTATCATTTCCGGCTTATGCATACAAATGCCGCTAGTCCTGCTGGTCATGCCCGTCCTTTATGCGCGGCTGGCGCGCATATCTCGGGCTAGCCATGCCGATTAAAGGTTATATATGATAATGACATGGACAACAGCGGGCTCCGCCATTGGTTCGGCCTTCGCCGCTTCGCTCGTCGAGGCGGTGGAGGCTTTTACCATCGTGCTGGCCGTCGGCACGCTGCGCGGCTGGCG
>JAYUPV010000105.1:0-2400 GCA_043759865.1 Alphaproteobacteria bacterium
AGGCGGTGGATGCCCGATTTTGACTTGAGGTCGAGGCCGACCTTCATTTCCTCGAACGAAGGCGAGAGCCCCGTTTTCTGGATGTAATCGTTGATGAACATAAGCAAATCGCGCTGTTTTTTGGTGAGCATGGCGGCATCCCCTTTTCAAGTCATTCTTCTTTTGTTCTAGTTTAGTTCGCGGCCGAAGTCAAGCGCTTCGTTCAAAAGGCCGGAAATGCTTGCGATTTTGCGCGGGCAGGGCAATGATGAGAAGGGTTCGGGGTTCTATGAAATATTTCACTTTTATCGCCATTGTCCTTTTATCGCTGCCGTCGGCCGCCGCTATCGCTGGTGAGGTTGTGTGGACCTCGACGCGCGTTGCGACGCAGGACGGCATTTTGCCACCGGATGACAGCACGCCACAGCCGGGGCTCAGCATTTCTTCCGACGAAGGCCATATCGAATACGAGGCGCTCGAGCCCCTCGCCGAAAAGCCGCAGCGGCCCGAGCCTATTTCCGCCGCCCGCATGCAGGGACGCAAGCCGATGATTTCGATCGTCATCGACGACATGGGCATGGACCGCCAGCATACCGCGCGTGCGCTGAAACTGCCGCCGCAGGTGGCGCTGTCTTATTTACCTTACAGCCCCGACATCCGCCAGCAGACGGGCGACGCATTTGCGGCGGGGCATGAATTGATTTTGCATCTGCCGATGCAGCCCCAGCGCAAGACCGCCAATCCCGGCCCCGATTACCTCGGCGCGGACATGCCGCCGCTGGAGCTGCTGGAGCGCGTGAATAAAAACCTTTCCGCGTTTCATGGTTATGTGGGCGTGAACAACCATATGGGCAGCAAATTCACCAAAGACCGCGACGGGCTGAACGTGGTGATGTCGGCGATTGCCGAAAAAAATCTGATGTTCCTCGACAGCCTGACCGTGCAGGGCAGCCTCGCCGAAAAAGTGGCGAAGGAGCATGGCATTCAGGCCACGCATCGCGATGTGTTCCTCGATGACGACACGACTGCGACTGCGGTTGCAAAGTCGCTGGCGGAAATAGAAGCCGTGGCGCGGCACAGCGGCACGGCTATCGCCATCGGCCACCCGAAAGACGTCACGCTCGCGGCGCTTGAAAAATGGCTGCCGACATTGCGGGCAAAAGGTTTCGAGCTTGTGCCGCTGACGCAGGTTATCGCGCTGCGCAACGTAGAGAAGGTTGCGGAGCAGGGGCTTGGTGCGTTGCCTCCTTTAACGGCAGCGACGCCGGTTGAAACGGCTGTTGAAACGCCGGCGTCCTTACCCTCGGCCGCGCCTATTGTCGCCGAAACGACCGAGCCGATTGTGGTTGCTGTCCCGGGTCCGGTTGCTGCCAAAGCGCCGGTGGTTCATATCATCCCGCCAGCCGCGCAAAAATCCGATACAAAACCTTACGCCGACTCCCTTGCCAAGGTGGAAGCGAAGGCCAAGGAGTGGGAAGAGCATAAGTCCCCATAGGCCGCCATGCCCAAAGTCTCCGAAATGCGGCTTATCGACGTTCCCCGCAAGCAGGTTTATAAAATACTGATGGATATTACGCTGTATCCCGAATTTATTCCGTTCGTGCAAAAAGTGCGCGTGGTGGAGCAGGAGGGGACGGTGACGGTGGCCGACCTCAAAATCGGTTTCGGCCCTATCGGTTTTTCCTACCGCTGTCGTATCGAGGAAACGCCGTTCGAGGAAATCAACATCCGCGATGTCTCGGGCCCGTTCGAGCATCTGGAGGCGCGGCTGACTTTCACGGAAAAGGGCAAGGGCTTGACGCTGGTCGGCTATTATTTTTCGTCTCAGTTCCGCTCCGGCACCATGAACGCCATCGCCGACCCGCTGTTTGAAACAAGGCTGAAGAGCACGCTCAGGGGCGTGGAGAGGTACATCGAAAAGCAGAAGAAATAGTTACATTCCCTTGGTGTGTTTCGAACGGGACTGCGACTTCGGTTTGGACGACTGCGCGGAAGCGGCGGGCGCTTTCGGCGTGTCGGGGCCTGCACCGCCAAGATGAGGCGGGTCTGTCGCCCTGACGATTTCCTTTACCGCGAGCGTGTCGCCGTCATCAAAGGTCAGCTTGTTGCGCGCGGCGGAGGTGATGGCCCTGCTGTCGACGTCGAACACGGCCTTGTTGCCGACCTCGATGATGGCGAGGTCGAGCACATATTGCAGGTAATCTGTGACGTTCTTGTAGGTTGGCGTGCCGCGCAGCGCACCTTTCAGCGAAGGATCATCGGCGGCATTTTCGCGCACGTATTCGCCGAAACTCGGGAAGCCTGCGGGCGGCTTTGCGGTTTCGAACGGGTGGATGTCGTCGAGCTTTTTGTTGCCGACGGGGTAGAGCGTGTTGCCTCTCGGCTTGGTTTCGTCGAGGCCGTCGAAAAGCGTGACGCTGA
>JAYUPV010000106.1:0-3077 GCA_043759865.1 Alphaproteobacteria bacterium
AGTCGCGCCGCGCGTTGTTCCCTTCGGCAGCCCCGTCATTCAGGCGGGCACGGATGAAAAATTTATCAACCTCTGGCATATCATTTGCGAAATGTATTGGGTCGGCTCGCGTTTCGACGGCTCGCCCGACAACAGCGACTATGCGCGCGACAACCCCCTCGCGCAAAAGGCGCGCAATTTCGACATCACCGTCGCCGTCAACCCCAATGCCAGCCCGCCCGTCGCCAACAAGATCGACAAGCATTACGAACTGGCGAAACTGGCGAGCGGCTATGCCGAGGTGCTGGTGCATACCGACGGCCTTGGCTCGTCCGGTTCGACCTTTGCACAATTCGGCAGCAGGCTGATGGCGCAGGGCGGAGAAATTATTTCCGAAGGCACGCGCGGCACGTTTGCAGATATGGCTTATACCAGCCAGATTGTGAAAGTGAAAACGGCCAAAAATAAAGGCCACGCGCCGCACGCAAAAATCGACCACGCTTTTTCCGGCACGCATGCCGCACCGGTGCAGGACGGCCCCGCCATCTGGGAACACGGCCCCCGCCGCGAGATGGAAGAAGAGCTGCGCAACGAATTGCTGTGGCTTTACGATTACATGCGCAAAAACAAGATTCAGGGCGTGACACAGGCGCTCTCGGGCGGCATGGATTCCGCCTATAACTCGGTCAAGGTACGCATGATGGTCGAACTCGGCGTGAATGAGCTTGGCTTTGAGGGTTTCATGGATTCAATGAAACACCTGACGTATAAAGACGAAGCTCTTGCCGCGTTTAAGTTCCACGGGCGCGAGGCAGGTATTCTGGCGGTCATGGACAACATGCTGACCAACGTCTATATGGGCACCGACAACAGCTCGACCGAAACGCTGAACGCCGCGAAAACGCTTATCGAGGGAGGCAAGCGCAAGGACGGCACGGCCTTCAAGGGCATCGGCGGTAAATTCGAGTACCGCAACGTGCAGCGCCTTGTGGAAGTTTATGCCGAAATTTATTCCGGCGTGAACCCCGGCCATATTTCCGACGAACGCGATGCGGAGATAAGAAAAGAACTCGCGACGATTTTACGCACGCGCAAGGAAGACGTGACGCCCGAGGAGCTTGAGCGTCGTATCCATGTTCTGAAATCGACGTTTGAAGAAGTGGCGGGCGATGTGCTGTCGACAGCAAACGAAAAGCATACCATCGCCTATGAAAACATACAGGCGCGGTTGCGGCAGGTGCTGATCATGCTGTTCTCGAACGTCGAGAACAAGCTGGCGATTGCCAACCCGAACCTTGACGAAGCGCGCAATTCATATGCCACATGGGGCGGCGATTTGCACGGCGGGATGATTTCGGGCAACGCGCACAAGGACAAGCAGCGCGAGATCGACCACATGAAACTGCTGTTCCAGCACGGTCTTGAAGGCAGTGTGGCACCGCTTGAAGCATTCCACTGGGTACTCGAAAACCGCCCCTCGGCAGAATTGCAGCCGAAGAGCAAAGACGGCAAGGTCACGCAGTTTGATGAAGACCAGCTCGGCCGCACCTTCCGCCAGATGGACATGATTTCACATTTCATGCTGGGCGACAGGCCGCTTGTACAGGGTGAGCGCAAGAACAACCCCGTCGAAGTCTTCCAGAAATTGCAGAAGCATGAATTCTTTGACGGCGACAGTCTCGAAACGTTGCACGACCGTATTCGTCTTTCGTACGAGAAATGGGCGCATGCGCAGTTCAAGATTCACGGCAGCCCCATTGCCGCCACCTATGGCAAGAGCGTCGACAAGCAATCCTCGCTCCGCACGCCCAACATTTCCGCCTTCCACAAGCCGGAACTGGCGCAGATGGCGGTTTATGTGCTCGACCAGATGGTGTTGCGCGACGGCAGCACGTTTGAGAAACTTTCAGGCGGCACGTCTTCCCGCGCGCTGATACAGCGGGCGATGATTGATGAAGATTTCGCCGCGCGGCTTGCGGCGAAAATGTGGACACCGGAAGCGATGGACGGGCGCAAGATGAAGATAGGCACGCTCTATAAAAACATCCAGACCGAAGGCTTCGCCGGTTTCGGCAAGCCTTCAAAAATGTCGCTGGTGTTCGATGCCGCCGCCGAGTATCGCAAAAAGATTGCGGCGAATGCCAATGCCAAAAAGAAACCGGCGGGTGCGGGGATGCAGCCTTAAGCCGCTTTCGGTTCGCCCGTGAATTCGGGCAGCAGCACGACGGAGCGCAGGCCGGGCGCGTTGTCTTCCAATACCAGTTTGCCTTTGTGCAGGCGCACCACCGCGTCGGCGAGGTTGAGGCCGAGGCCGGTGCCGGGCGTGTTGCGGCTGGCGTCGAGCCGGAAGAAACGCTGTTTTACTTTTTCGCGGAATTCTTCGGGTATGCCGGGGCCACGGTCGGCGACCACGATTTCGACCATGCCTTTTTGGCGCTCCGATTTTTGCAGTGTCAGCGCAATGTCGCCATTCGCCGCCGCGTGCTTTGACGCGTTGCCGATGAGGTTCGACACGGCCTGCGACAAAAGTCGGCGCTCGCCCTTTACCGACAGCGGCAGCTCGGGCAGGTTCAGCACAATGCTGCGGTTTTCGTCCTCGAGTGCGGCGGAGTAGTAGTCGGCAAGGTCGGCCATCATCGCTTTAAGGTCGATGGGCTCGAACTGGCGCATGATGCTGATGTCTTCCGCTTTTGCCACTTCTAGGATGCCGTTGAAAATGCCGGTCAGATGGTCGATGTCGTCGATGCTCTCGGTCAGGATTTCGCGCTGCGCGTCGGTCAGGCTTTCATTGCCCTCCATCTGCTGCAACCGCAACCGGATACGGGCGAGCGGCGTGCGCAGGTCGTGGGCGATGGAGTTGGTGGAATCTTTGAGCGTGGAAATAAGCGATGCCACCCAGTCCATCATTTCGTTGAAGTTCTGGGCGTGTTTGGCGAATTCGTCCTGGCTGCCGTTGTCGCGCACGCGGTGGCCGATTTCGCCCGCCATGACGTGGCGATAGGCCGTGTTCACCTTTTCAAGATGGCGGCTGATGAGATAGACGAGCAGGAAGGTGAGCAACAGCGCGGCCACAATCGATATCCACACATCGAGCAGCA
>JAYUPV010000107.1:0-2692 GCA_043759865.1 Alphaproteobacteria bacterium
CGGCGGAAGCCGCAAAAGCGATTGCCGCCGGTGCCACCGTTTTCATCATGGACAGGAAAAACAGCACGCCGCTGATTTATGCCGCAGCCATTGGCGCCACCGATGTGATACGCGAACTGGTACGGGCTGACCGCAAGGGCATCGACTATGCCGGCAGCACCGGCACGGCGCTCGGCCTTGCGGCGCGGCGGTGCGATATTGAATCTGTCCGCGTTTTACTGGACAGCGGCGCCGATATCAACGCCCCCGACGATATGGGCGCAACGCCGCTGATGGATGCCGTGTTCAACAAAGAAAAAGCGATGGTCGATTACCTGATTTTGCGGGGCGTGGACGTAAACGTGCTGCGCATGGGCGAGGGCGCGCTGCACCTCGCGGCCCGTACGGGCGATGTCGGCATTATCAAATCCATTCTGGCGGCGGGCGGCGCGGAACAGCTGAACCAGCAAACGCGGACCAACAAACTTTCTCCCCTGCATGTCGCGGTGCTGACGGGCGAACACGCGGCGGCGGAAGAATTGCTGACGGCGGGCGCGATGACCGGCCTTGAAAACGCGCAAGGACTGACGCCCGTCGAAATGGCGGCGCAGCAGGGCGATGCGAAAATGATCCGCCTGCTGGTGGAGCGCGGTCAGGCCGATTTGCGCGTGGCCGGCGGCGAGCAAAAATTCACCCCGCTCCTTCGTGCTGTGTTTGATGGCAAGGAAGAAGCCGTGCGCGAACTGGTGCGCATGGGTGCCGACCCCGAGGCGAAGGACTCTGGAGGCCGCAACGCGCTCGCGCTTGCCGCCGCAAAAAACAATGTGGAACTTGTGAAATTTTTTGCGGAGGAACTTGCCGATGCGCCCGCCTCGCTTGCCGCAGCCTTGAAGGAAGCGCAGGACAAAAACAGCTCTGCCGTTATCCCCCTGCTCGAACAGGCGGGAAAAGATTACGTAATGCGGCATAATTTTCCGAAATCCACTACTCTTTCTCCATAATATTTCCATAGCGCCCCTCGGGCGGCGCATCCCGTTCCATAAGCTATTGAGGCACATGGGGCGCGGTGCTATACCCTTATGCATAACATTCCATGAATTTCATGCCGAAAGCGCGAATCGCAGCTGAATCGCACAGGCATTTTGCCGGGGTAAAAAACCTTTGGACGACGAGGACAAAGAGGACAACCGTACGGGTCTTGAAAAGGCGATGGACCGCCTTTCAGGAAAAGTGCGCGAAGTTTTCAACGATGTCACCGGGCTTGAAACCAAAGCTCCCGAAGTTCAAAAGCAGCAACAGCCGAAACAGCAAACGCCCGCGCAAAAATCCGCGACCACCGCGCTGTTCCTTGCCGTGCGCCACAACAACACCGAAGAAGTGCAAAAAATTATCGACGCGGGCGTGGTCGATGTGAACGCGTGGAACATTGCGGGCGATACCGCGCTGCATCTGGCGGCGCGTCAGGGTTATGCCGAAGTGTCCGAAATTCTGATGCAAAACGGCGCAAACCCGAAGACCGGCAAGAAAAACGACCCGCAGTTCCTGCCGCTTGATGAAGCCGTGAATTTCGGCAAGGTCGACGTGGTCGAAGCCCTGACCCGCAACGGCGGCTATGTGCCGAACAACAAGGTCGACGGCCGCACGCTGCTGCACCGCGCCACCGAAAAGGGCAACACCCGCATGGTTGTCGCCATGATACGCGCAGGCGCGGATGCGAACGAGCGCACCTCGTCGGGCGCAACGCCACTGCTGATCGCCATTTCGCTGAAACAGGCCGCAACGGCGGAGGCGCTGCTGCAGTTCCCCGAAGTCCGGCGCGGCGTGAACGAATACACCAACCAGACCGACCGTCAGGAACGCAATGCCTTCCAGCTTGCGCTTGCGCGCGGGTTGACCGGCATTGTCGAGACCATGCTCGATTTCGGCGCGAACGTGAACGCACCCGATGCCGAAGGCGTCACGCCGCTGCGCTATGCGATTTTGCAGGGCAACCTACCGCTGGTGAAGATGCTGGTCGACCATGGCGCGGATGCGGGCAAAGCGCTCGGCGGCCGCACCATGCCGGTTATTCTCGCGGCGGGTTCGCTGGAGATCGCGGATGGCGCGGCGCGGGCGAAAATTGTCGAATTCCTGATTTCGCGCGGCGCAGACCCCGGCGTGGTGCAGCCCGGCACCGGCATGAGCCCGCTGTCGCTTGCCATCATGGTTTCAAACGGCGAGCAGACGGTGGCGGAGCTTTTGAAGTACCCCTTCAACATGGACACACATGATTCCGAAGGCTTCACGCCGATTTATTACACCCTGCAGAAAAACACCAACGCCCTGCTGCAAATGATGATCGGCGCCGGCGCGGATGTAAACGCGCGGCAGCTGGTCGATGGGCGCACGCCCCTTATTCAGGCCGTGCATGACGGCAATGCCGAAGCGGTGAAGCTGCTGCTGGAAGCGTGCGCAAACCCGAGGCTGTATGACAGCCACAACAAATCCGCATTGTCCTACGCCCGCGCGCGCAAAAACCCCGGGATGGTGACGCTGCTTGAAAACGCGCTGGGACCGAAAGCAAAACCCGGCTTTCAGGAGTTTTCGCTGTGAGCCTGCTGCACGACCTGATTAACGCGGGTAAAAAGCAGGAGCTCATCGACATCCTGCGCGACAGCCAGCCCGAAGAAATGGCTTCTGTCATCAACGCGCCTTTCGGCGAAAAAGAACAAAC
>JAYUPV010000108.1:0-5966 GCA_043759865.1 Alphaproteobacteria bacterium
CCGGATGCTGACTTACGCACGGCCTGTTTCGCCGAGCTGCGCGATGATTTGCGCGTAGTTTTGCGGATGCCGCCGTCACCCCAGACATCGTCGTCGTCGAAGCTGCTGCCGGAAAAATCATCATCGTAATAATTGCCAAAGCGGTTGTTCTGCGCGGTGACTTCGCTTTTCTTCAAAGCCCCTTCGTCTTTCAGGAACGTCGCGATCTTGGTCTCTTTCTGGCTTTTGGCAAAATCGAGCGGGGTCTGGTCGAGGTCGTTGATGCGGTTGATGCTGGCACCCGCTTCCAGCAGCGCCTTGACCATCGGCTGGCTGCCGTCAAAAATCGCCTGTTCAAGGGGCGTGCGGCCGAAGTCGCCTTCGAAGTCGACGTCATTCACCTTCTTGAGAGCGGTTTTCAACTGCTTCATATTGCCGTTCTTGACGGCGTTGAAAAGCGATCTTTCGGATTTTGTGAGCGCCATGAAACCCCCAGCCTTTGTGTTGTCTGCTTCCCTGATAACAACATATCGTATGAAGCATCACGGGGCTTGGCAATACAGGCGGTGCGGAAGATTGTTGCGTTTTAGGGTTTCGGGTCCTGGCGGAAGCCGGGAAGTTTCGGCTTTGCATAAGATTGCAGTTTCGCCTGCCGCAGTTCCGCGATAAAGCTCGTGTAATCGAGTGTGCTGCGGTAATTGGCGGGAACGGAATCCCAGACTTTTTGGAAATCTTCGGGTTTCGCAATCCAGAGCGCGGGTTTCAGCAGCAGGCCAAGCTGGCCATACTGCGCGAGTTTCAGCGCCGCTGTGTCACCATCCGCGCCCTTGCCGAGCAGGTCGGAAGCCACAAACCCACCGTCTTTTTCAGCAAGCGCCGCGACCTGCGGGAACTGGCCGTTTTTCGCAAGCGTGTAAAATTCGCTAGAACCTTTTTTACCCGATGCGTCGCGAATTTCCTGAATGGATTTATACGTGATGGGCTTTGCCGTTGCTGCGGCTTTTATCTCCGCTTCAAGGCCTGATGATATGCGCGCAGCGGCGGCATCGTTGCCCCACATAACGGCGATGTCGAAGGGCGAGTCACCGGCCGCGTTGAAAACAAAAGCGGTTGCGCCTTTGGCCTGCAGTTTGTTGATGAAATCTGTGTCGCCAAAACGCGCGGCGTGGTGCAGCAACGTGTTGCCGGCAGCGTCTTTCCAATTGGCATCGAGCCCCGTATCAACCATATGCGCGAGCGCCGCCGTATCGCGGGCGGAAATAGCCTGTTCGATGCTCTTGTTGGTCTGTTTGGTCATGGTGGAATTTTTACCATAGTCGGGGGAGTGGTGAAATAGGGTAAATATTATTCATAATGCATGTCGTGCGACTTGATAAATCACAGGGGCTGGGATTAACTGCCTTTCCCTTAACACGCAGGCAGGCCGAATCATGACCCCCCTTATCGCGGAACTCTCGGACGTGGAGCAAAAGGAACTGACGGGCAGCGGGCTTTACAACCACGACCTCGCCCCCGTTCCCGCAGCGGCGCGCAAATGGGGTATGTGGAGTTTTGCGGCACTCTGGATTTCGATGTCGGCCTGCATTCCGACCTATATGCTCGCCTCGTCGCTCATCGGTGGCGGCATGAACTGGTGGCAGGCGGTCGGCACGATTTTTCTCGGCAACCTTATCGTGCTGGTGCCGATGATTTTAAACGCGCATGCGGGCACGAAATACGGCATACCCTTCCCCGTCTATTGCCGTGCGGCGTTCGGCACGCTTGGCGCGAACATCCCCGCGATATTGCGCGCGCTTGTCGCCTGCGGCTGGTTCGGCATTCAGGCGTGGATTGGCGGGGCTGCGATTTATAAAATCTGTCTCGTCATTTTCGGCTGGAAAGCGGCGGCGCCGATTGCAGCACTCGGCATCAATGCGGGAGAACTTGGCTGCTTCATGTTTTTCTGGGGCATCAACATGGTGGTGATATGGCGCGGCATCGACACCATCCGTTTTTTGCTGAACATCAAAGCGCCGATGCTGATTGC
The DNA here is from genome assembly GCA_043759865.1 of Alphaproteobacteria bacterium. Taxonomy (GTDB): domain Bacteria; phylum Pseudomonadota; class Alphaproteobacteria; order Micavibrionales; family UBA2020; genus JAPWJZ01. Next base: position 2,006 of record JAYUPV010000108.1, read on the forward strand.
CCTCGGCCTTGCACTGCTGGCATGGGCATACCAGAAGGCCGGCGGTTTCGGGCCGATTTTGTCGCAGCCTTCGGCGTTTGACCCTGGGCAAAAAGAGGCAGGGAAACTCTGGGGTTATTTCTTCCCCGCGTTAACGGGCATGGTCGGGTTCTGGGCGACGCTGTCTCTGAACATCCCCGATTTTTCGCGCTATGCGAAAACACAGAAAGACCAGGCTTTGGGGCAAGCCATCGGCCTGCCCGCAACAATGGCACTTTATTCCTTTATCGGCGTTGCCGTCACATCGGCCACGCTTATCATCTACGGCAAGACCATCTGGGACCCTGTCGATGTGCTGACGCGGTTTGAAAACCCTGCGGTGCTGGTGGTGTCGATGCTGGCACTGTGCATTGCGACGCTTGCGACCAACATTGCGGCCAATGTCGTTTCCCCCGCCAACGACTTCGCACATCTCGCCCCGAAGCATATTTCGTTCCGCACCGGCGGGTATATCACCGGCATTATCGGCATTTTGATGATGCCGTGGAAACTGGTGGCCGACCCGTCCGGTTACATCTTTACATGGCTGATTGGCTATGGCGCGCTGCTCGGGCCTATCGGCGGTATATTGATTGCCGATTATTTTGTTATCCGCAAATGCACGCTGAACCTGCCCGCGCTGTACCAGCCGAACGGCGAATTCCGCTATAGCGGCGGTTTTGGTATCCCCGCCCTTGTCGCCCTTGTCGCGGGTGCTGCGCCTGCCCTGCCGGGATTCCTTGTCACCATCAAGGCGATGGACGGCGCAAGCGTGCCGGAGGCGCTGGCGCATCTTTACAACTATGCATGGTTCGTTGGTTTCGGCATTGCCTTTGCGGTTTATCTCGCGCTGCGTAAAATAATGCCAAAGGCTTAAAAGACATGAGCCGGATGTTGGGGCACATCCGGCTCACTTTACGGTGCATGTGGGTAGTACCGGGGATTTACCTTGCATTGCCCTCCTCTGATTTTGCGAGCCTGACGAGTTTCACGAATTCGCTGCGGTAGCCAAATTCATCCCTGCCGCGCGCAGCATTCGCCATTTCGATGACATCGTCCCATTTCAGCCCCGCCGTATACTGGCTGTGGCGCAACAACTGCCCGAAGCCCGCGACCGCGCCTGCAAAGCGCACATCGTCGGACAGGGTGTCGTAGGGTTTTTCGTCATCCACCGTAATCGGTTTGGTCATCAGCTTGCTGACAAAACCATCGGGTTCCTTGTAGCGGATTTTCAGGAAGGCGAGTTCGCCGGAGAAGTCGGATTTATCCTCCACTTTCGGCGCTGCCATTTCTTTTTTGTCATACCTGCTCTCGCCGAGCGCAGGAGAGACTCCAGCCGGTGTGACTTCGTAGATGGCGGTCACAGTATGCCCCGCGCCGATTTCACCGGCATCCACCTTGTCGTTGTTGAAATCCTCGCGTTTCAGCTTGCGGGTTTCATAGCCGATAAGACGGTATTCCTGCACGGTTGCGGGGTTGAACTCGACCTGTATTTTCACGTCCTTGGCGATAGTGAACAAGGTCGAGCTCGCCTCGTCGACCAGCACCTTGCGCGCTTCGGAAAGGTCGCTGATATAGGCCGCGTTGCCATTGCCGGTCTGCGCCAGCGCCTGCATGGTGGTGTCGCGGTAGTTGCCCAGGCCGAAACCGAGGACGGACAGGAAAATACCCTTGTCGCGTTTTTTCTCGATATATTCCTTCAAATCATCGGCGCTGTTGATGCCGACGTTAAAATCGCCATCGGTCGCCAGTATCACGCGGTTGTTGCCTTCCTTGATAAAGGCGCTGTCGGCAAGGTCATAAGCTTCGCGGATGCCCGCCGCGCCCGCCGTCGAGCCGCCCGAACCAAGACTATCGAGCACGCGGATGATTTTCGATTTTTCGGACACAGAAACAGGTTCCAGCGCCACGCCTGCTGTACCCGCATAGGTGACGATGCCCACGGTGTCGTCGGGCCCGAGGTCGTCGAGCATAAGTTTCAGCGAGTTGATAACCAGCGGAAGTTTATCCGGGCTGTTCATCGAACCCGATGTATCGACCAGGAACACGAAATTCGATTTCGGTTTCGCGGCGAGGTTGTAACCCTTGATGCCGATATGCACGAGCTTGTGGTCGGGTTGCCACGGGCATTTATAGACCGCGACCGTCGGTTTGAACGGCTCTTCCGGCGTTTCAGGCAGGGCGTAGTTGTAGGGGAAATAGTTGACCAGCTCTTCGATCCGCACGGCATCTTTCGGCGGAAGGACGCCCTCGTTCAGCGAGCGCCGCATAAAACCATAGGAAGCCGTATCAACGTCGATGGAGAAAGTTGACACAGGTTCTCCCTTGACTGGTTTGATGCTGTTTTCCTCGAAATCGGGGAAAGCGTCGCGACCGGTCTCTTTATAAGAGGGGTTAACGTTGATGTCGGAAACGATGTTTGGCACGGGGCTATACGCCACGCCACCGTCAAAAATGTCCACGCTGTCCATCTGCAGTTCGGCCGCATTTATCTTCGTCAGCTCGCCGCTGCTGATGCTTCCCTGCATGGCATTGCTGAGGAACTGCGGTATGGGGAGAAGGTTCCGGAAGCCGCCGGATGCCTGAACCATGTTGTTCGACATATCGCGGAAAGTCGTCGCGTTGCCGCCGCTACTCGACACGCTTGGCGTGCTGGCGGGCGGCTTTGGCGGGCTCGGGTTTTTGATCCAGTCGATGCCGCTCATGACCAGCGCTTCTGCGAGAGTAACCACCCAGAGGGCAAGGTAAACCGCGATAAGGATCACCGGAATCTTCAATATAGCTTTGCCCGTCCAGAGCATTCCACTGCCGACTTTTTTCATTGTGATGTTTTTGAACATAGTATGTGCCTCCTCGTGTTGTGTTTTTTTGAACAAAGTTGTGACGTTGCCAAAACATCGTTTTGGCCTTGGTTTTCAGGCATAGTGATAGTCCGGCCGGTTCATCCGCGCCTTAAAACCCGACCGTCGTTTTCTTATGCTTTAGATGAAGTCTTTATCCGCCATGCTTGGCCTCGCTTTCATGAAGGAAGCGAAAAGAAGAATCGCCGCGCTTATTAAAGGCGCGGCGATTTCGAGCAGCCCGTGACTGGACTTTACACACTTCACCCATCAAAAATCCGGGAGCGGCCATTTGAATGGCCGTTATTTCCGCTTCTGTGCCTGACAAGCTGAATTCCTTTTACGTTTGGATCCTTGCTTATACTTCCAGAATATCACCCGAGTATTAACGTCCGTTTACATTTGGCGGGGCGGTAGATAATTAAAATTTTAGATAAATGCGGGGGAATGTATTGAAACTTTAAACGCGCAGCGCGGCTCGCTTTGTAATTTAAATCTACGCGGTTGAGGTACACACGCGAAAGAAAAACAGCCGCGATAACGGATATGAACCCCGAGTCGCCTCAGCTTGTTTCAAAACGGCTTCGCATTTTATAACGCTGTGTCGGAAAACACGGTAAAAGCGGCGGAAAGTTTCACGCCGCCGGTTTCCACTTGATATTGCAACCCATAGAAGCTGTCTGGTTTTCAGGCCCCTTGCCGGTCGCGGCGATAAGTGTCATAGCTTCCAGCAATTCCTTTTTGGTTACCGACGTCGCGGGTTTCGACGGACTTACTTCGTCAAGCCGTCCGCGAAACTGCAATTCGCTGTTTTTGTTGTATCCGAAAAAATCGGGTGTGCAGACCGCGCCATAGGCCTTGGCCACGGTTTGCGTTTCGTCGATGACATAGGGAAAGGTAAAACCGTTCGCGCTCGCAAAAATCTGCATGTTTTCAAAACTGTCGGCCGGATGGGTGGTGGTGTCGTTCGACATGATAGCGACCACGCCGATGCCTTTGGCCTGCAGCGTCTTCGCGTCATCGGCGAGGCGCGCGGCGATGGCCTTCACATAGGGGCAATGGTTGCAGATGAACATGACCAGCAAACCGTTTTCGCCCGTCAC
>JAYUPV010000109.1:0-4412 GCA_043759865.1 Alphaproteobacteria bacterium
GTGGTCACGGCTGTTCTCATGATCAGCTGGTTCGCGTCGGTGCCGTTGCCTTTGTCCTGCGTATAGGAGATGGAGCCGCAGAGGTTGCCCTCGGTGTCGTTGGTGTAGCGGTTAACGATTTCGTCGGACATCGGCGAGTTATCCTGCTTCACGCGGATAACCTGCTGCACGTCGAGGTCCTTGGTCACGTCGAACAGGGCCGCGTTATAGGCGACCTGACAGACCAATATCTTGTTGACGCCGGCCACAAGCGTGGTCGCGTTGTTGACCGAAAACGGCGCGAGCATGGTGGCATCGCCAGCGACCGCCTGAATATACGTTACCCAACCTCTGGAGCCAAGGTTGGAGCCCCATTCCGCGACTTTCATGACCATGTACTGGCCGGCGGAATAGCCCTGCGCACCGAGCGGGAAAATAATGGCAAGGGCGAAAACCATGCGGATCGGGACCCAAACCATGTTGGTGCGGCCGCCACCGAGCACGCCCGCGCGCGCCGTCTTGACCACGAGCGCGAACACGAGCCAGAGCATGATAATGCCCGCGATGAGCGTCAGCCCTGTATTGTAAAGGCGCATCAGTTCCGAAAGCGCGTTCTGCGTGCTGCCGCCGGTCTGGCCAGGGAAAGGCGCCGTCATCGACTGGCGCAGGATTTTATCGAGCACCATCAGCGCGTAGTCGGTGGAAATCCCGAGCGCGCCGGTGTCTGTGCCCTGCACGCGCATGTCGAACAGCGAGCCTGCCGCACCGGTGATGTTAGCCGGACCCGCAGCGATGCCGGTGTCAGCTGGCGTGGTCAGGCTGCAAGCGCCACCCGCATAGGGGTCGCAGGGCGCGTCAAACGAATACGGCAGGTAATATTGCGCATGCACGACGCTGCCTATGCCGAAGAAAACCCGCATAAAGAACGTGCCAAGAGTGGCGACCATGACGCCCAGCATCAGCACGATGCCTCCGAACATGCCCCATTGATAGGTGTCGGCCCGTGTCACGCGCAGCGTGAACCAGGCGGAACCGAACATTTCGCGGATAGAAGCTTTTTCAACGCCTTCGTCGCCGTAGCGCAGTGCGGGGTGGTTGCCGGTAATCAGTTTCGCTTCTGCGAGCACAAGGGCGAGGCAACGCATCATCACCGGCCAGAGGTGCGAGAACCCTCTGAAAGAGAGATGAAACTGCGGGAGGAACATGAAGGCAGCAACAGATGACTTCTTCATGCGACCCGAATCGTCGGAATGGCTCATGGCTTTGCCCCGGCAAATATAGAATGAACCGCCTTATACAGGCTTATTCTTTCATGATACGCCTTTTTCTTAAAACCGTCAAAATTAAGACACATTTATGAATAATTTTAGACAGTCCGGCGGGGATCCCGGACGCACATTAAGTATATGAAACAAGAATGGTTTTCCTAATCGCCCCAGACAAGGCCCGACATTAAATATGTCGGCCGCGCGGGGTAGGCTTGCAAAAACTTGCCGCCACCGGTGAAGTCCGTCTCGCCCGTTGGGGTAACGGGAAACGCATCGCGGTGGATGCCCGACGTTATAAGGACGGAATCGAGTCCCGCGCCTGCCGCCCCCTCGATATCAGTCTGCATGCCGTCGCCGATCGCCAGCACCTTTTGTACCCCCATGCCTTCACCGCAAAGGCGGTACACGGTGGCATGTGGCTTGCCGAAATAAACGACCTCGCCGCCTTTGGCAGTATAAATGTCGGCAAATGTACCGGCGCAGATCACCAACTGGTCTTCCACATGCACCACACGATCAGGATTCGCGCAGACCATGGGCAGTTTCGCGGCAAGGCAGGCTTCCAGCACCGGCAGATATTTTTCGGCCGGGTCTGCAAAGTCGTCTACCCCCGTCGCCATCAGGAAATCCGCATCGTCCGGATTTTCTACCAGCGTCACGCCGAGGCTTTCATACACGCTGCCATCTTTGTCGGCGAGGCCGAGGTGGTAGCAGCGCTTGCCCCATTTCGCGAGATACTGGTTTTTGAGCGCGAGCCACGCGGCCTCGCCCGAGGTCATGATGCCGTCGTAAAGCTCGGGGCCGATTCCCATCGCGGTCAGGCGGGCGATAACCGTGTGCGAGCGGCGCGGCGCGTTCGAGAGCATCCACACAATGCGGTTTGCCTCTTTCAGCCGTGTCAGAGTCTCCACCGTCCACGGGAAGGGCTTCACGCCGTCATGCACCACGCCCCACAGGTCGAGAATAAATCCGTCATAAATGCCGGCGACTTCTTTCAATCCTGCAAGCGCGAGGGGCTGGTCGTTGGCGGCTTTGATACGCATTACTTCACTCCCCCGTCAACCGCGCCGGGCGGCAGCGGCTTGCCGAACAGGAAGCCCTGCCCGTAATCGATTTCGAGGTCGAGAAGCTCGAGCAGCTGTTTTTCCGATTCAATTTTTTCGACGATGAGGTCGATGCCGTTAGTATCAAGCTCGGCCTTCATGCGTTTCAGGCGGCGCAAACCGCCCTCCTCTCTCAGCTCGCGCAGTACAAGTGCGGCTTCTATCTTGATGAAGCGGATGCGGCGCACATCGAGCTGCGCGTAATCAAACGAAACCGATTTCACCTGATCCATCGAGAAGCGGCAGCCAAGCGAAGACAAACCGCCCAGCACCGGCAGCGTTTCCGCGCTCATGGCGGCGAGGTCGCGCTGGCCGAGCTCGAACACAAGGCGCGGCGCAAGATCGCGGTTTTGCGCGATGAATTCCACAAGGTCACCCATGAATTTCGGGTCGTTCAGGGTCAGGCTGGTGATGTTGCAGAAAAACGCGTTACCCGTCACACTGCCCGTCGCGCCATTCGCCGTGTCGCGCACTAATTGTAAGCTGCGCAGCAGCAACAGGTTGTCGATGGACGGGGCGAGGTCCTGCCGTATCGCGACCTCGATATACCGCTCCGCCTGCAAATACACATCGGGCTTGATGCGGATGCGGGAGAACATCTCGTAAAAGCGCAATTTGCGCTGCGGCAGGTTGACGATGGGCTGCATGAACAAATCAATGCGGTCCTGCTTCACCGCCGCGCGCACCAGCAGCAGCACCTGTTCGTCGTTCAGGTTGCGGGCAATGGCGTCGGGGGTGGTTGCGGGCGGCAGGCTTTTTTCCATCACGCCGAAATCGAACTGCGCCTGTCCTTCGTCGTTTTCCGGCGCGTCGCTGAGGCGCGACAATTGTTCGGCAAGCGCGCGCAACATGCGCTGTTCCACCCCGCCGCCGTCGCCGCCCTCGGTCGCGCGGCCATAACCCCGCGCCCGCGCGCCTGCGTCCGACAAGCCCTTTTTCAGCAGTATCATGTCGTTGCGGCTGCGCGCCACCTCGCGCACAAGGCGATCGTAATCGCCGTTCATGCGCTGCACCTGCTGGCCCATTTCAGCTTCCCATTTGCGGCGCGACACCATTTCAAGCGCCAGCAACCCCGCAAGCCCGAGCAGCGCCGCGAACAAAAACGCGATGCGTGCCGAAACGACCGAGCCGAGGAAAATCAGAAACGTGCCAAGCCCGAGCGCTATAACAATATTGCGGAAGGTCAGATAAGGCATGATGCTGAACACATCGCCCACAGGGCGGCGCAGCTGCGGGCGGTGAACGCCGATGTCTATGACATTATTTTTGACGTCGATGACGTTATTCTTATCGTCTTCCCTGCCGGTGTTCGCCATTGTCAAACCGCCTGTTTCAGCGGCGGCGTGACGGTATCAACGCCAACCGCCTGCGTGACATTGCTGAAACCGTCGCGCTTCAGCAGCTCGACAAGGCCGTTCAGAATATCGGGGACAACGCCGGGGCCTTCATAAACAAGGCCGGTATACATCTGCACCAGCGTCGCACCCGCGCGGATTTTGGCGTAAGCATCCGCAGCGCTTGCAACGCCGCCGACGCCGATGATAGGCAAGCGTCCGCCGAGAAGCCGGTAGAAATCAGCGATGCGTTCGGTCGCAAGGTCTTTCACCAGCTGCCCGCTCAAGCCGCCTTTTTCTTCTTTCAATTCTTTCGCCAGTTTATCGGGGCGCGTGACGGTGGTGTTCGACACGATAAGCCCGTCGACACGGTGGTCGACCACCAGCTCCGCAATCGCGGCGCGCTGCGCGGGTTCGAGATCGGGCGCGACTTTCAGCAGCAACGGCGGCTGTTTCGGGCTTTCGACCCGCGCTTTCGAGATACCCTCCAGAAGTTTTTCAAGCTCTGCCCTGCCCTGCAGGTCGCGCAGGCCGGCGGTGTTGGGCGACGATATATTGACGGCGATATAGTCGGCATGTTCCGACAGGTGTTCGATGCCGTGGCGTTAATATCGGCATCAATAAAGAATCCGCCTCGCCGCTGACCGATTACCGCCACGGCATCGAACACCTGTCGGAACATGCCGACTATATCGCCGTCAATATATCGTCGCCCAACACCGCCGGCC